>JBJFCA010000108.1:0-3585 GCA_051888725.1 Lachnospiraceae bacterium | reverse complement strand
AAAAATCCGCTCCGATATCCGGTGTAGGAAACGCAATAATGGTAAAGCTTCTTTCTTCTTCCTTAATGTAAGAGCCCTGTATCTGTCTGTAAGCGGAAGTATATTCCACGCTTAGTCTCTGATACTGCTCATCTCCCTTTATGGCTTCTTTTTTGGGCACGGGGGCAAAAGGCTTTTCCCCAAACACCTCAATTACCGCAGGACCGCCGAATACAGCAGCCTCTTCCTTTACATGCTCAAAGGCTGTTTTTATCGTCTCTATTTTTCTGTTCATATACTGTCTGTCAAAAAACAGTGCGCTGTCATCCTTATGATCATACAGATACTGTCTGTTGGGCGGCATGCTCTCAAAGCGTCCCCTGTAACAGATTGATTTCAGGCCCATCTTTTCAAAATTCAAAATGGCACGGCGCACCACTCTCTCAAACCCGATATGATAGTAAATGCTGACACTTTTTTTGATGCTGATATCCTTATTGGTAGTGGCAAATCCCGTCCGGTATCCTTCCGTAAAGGTATCCGCCATGGTGGCAATGGTTTCCTCCGGCAGGGAATTTAAGAAAGTCGCAGTCTTTATTTCACTTTCCGATATATATTCCCCGTATCTGTAAAGATAGCGTAAATCCGTAAGATCTGCTTCCGTCAGAAGCTGCATCACCGCATCGGTTCTTGGAATCACAAGATTTCCGATCTGCCGCATGGAAAGTAAATCCGCATAGTCACTTCTGTGCCAGTAATAGATTTTCCGGATTTCCTCATAGGCAGGAATTCCGCCGTTTTCTTCTTTTTCGCAGACGAAAGCACTGTAGATTTCAAGAAACAGCTCTGCCAGGGACAAAAAGGCCTCTTTTTCCCCATCAAAAATGTAGCCGATGCCCCCTCTTATATAGGCATGCAGCGCTGAGAAAAATCTGCCGAATTCTTCTCCCAGCTTCTCTACGGCAAATGCCGGATTAGCGTAGCTTGTTTCGTAGTTTGTTCCTATCAGTTCCTTATAAAGTGCCTCGTTCTGTGTAGTCAGTTCTTCCGTTTTCATGGTGGAAAGTTCTCCTTTTTCCACCTTTTCTGCTGTTTCAAACAGCAGTTTCAGGAAAGAAGCTTCCTTATAAAAATAATCCGAAAACGCAGACAGATCCGTATCGCCTGTCTGCAATTCAGCACATACACTGTCCATTCTGCTCTCCGAAAGCTGCCATCTCTCTAAGATCAGTTCCATCCGCTGTGCTTCCTCCAGCTTCATTTCTTTATGTTGTTCCATTTTGCTAACCTCCACTCACCTGTAATTTCCCACATAGATTACAAGCCCGATGCCGATAAAGGAAAGGGCATTAAACAGGATGCCCAAAAAAGGAAAAAGCTTGTATCGGTCCTTTTCTGCAGCTGTCATAATCCCGAGAACGAGCCCGATGGCAGAAAACAGAAAGATAAGGAGCCCTGTTACGCCGTATCCGGTGGGTGCATCCCCATGCTTTAAATAAGTCAGATAAATAACCGTAAACAGGGAAAGCAGGCTAATCAGGCCAAGTATGGTCGACATAATTGCCTTTTGGGAATGCTTTTTATTTGTAAAAATATAGTTTTTTCTACGTGCCATTCCGTTCCCTCTCGCCTTACATAAATAAAAGCAAAAAAGGCACCCCCTGTGGAAATGCCTGTTTTACCTATCCTTAAAATAAAATGTCAGATTTTCTGGAAAGAAGCTTCGCTCCTCCGATAATTAAAAGGACACCGCCGGCAATTCCTAAAATCATCGTCACAATGCCGATTGCGATATTGACAGCTCCCGTGTTTCTCATGGTCTTGTACACTTTTTCTTCCATGTCCATCCTCCTTTTTACGCCTGCTTTGCACCGTACTGTTGATAATATTCGTCAATAGATTTTTTAAGCGTATCGTCTATATATACCGTTCCTTTGTATGGCTTATTGTAAAGGTACTCTGTCACCTCGGACATACTGACAATGGCACGAGTGGGAAATCCGTACTTTTCACTGACTTCCTGTAAGGCGCCCATCCTGCCGCCAAGTCCGACTTCTTCTCTGTTTAAGGAAACCATAAGACCTTTGATTTCCACATTTCCCTGTGCTTTTACAATCGGAACCGTCTCCTCCATGGACTTTCCGGACGTGGTCACATCCTCAATCATCACCACGCGGTCACCGTCATGCATGCTGCTGCCAAGTAAAATGCCTACATCCCCGTGATCCTTAACCTCTTTTCTGTTGGAACAGTAACGGATCTCTTTCCCGTAGAGTTCACTGTAAGCAATGGTCGTTGCAACACTTAACGGTATGCCCTTGTAAGCAGGTCCGAACAGGACGTCAAAATCATCACCAAAATTCTCATGAATGGCTTTTGCATAATACTGTCCTAACTTTCTAAGCTGTTCTCCGGTAACATAGGCTCCCGCGTTCATAAAAAAAGGACTCTTCCTGCCACTCTTTAAAGTAAACTCTCCAAATTTAAGCACCTTGCTGTCTATCATGAATTCGATAAATTCCTGCTTATACTGCTCCATGACTGAAACCTCCTGCATGTATCTCCTTTTAGACTATAGCACATCATCCATGTTACCATAAAACCTTGCATTTTTCAACCACTTCAGCGTGACGTTTGATAGTTTGTTCCTCGTCAGTTTTTCAGGCAGCCAAAAGATTTGGCATACCGGTCAAAGAACAGTATGCAGGATATTCGTGGTATAATTCAGGCTTGAAAGAAATTCCTCTGCACAGATATAGTATTTCCTTCCCCAGGATGACACCGCATACCAGGTATCATATGTATTCTTCGATGAATCATACATAGTATATGCACCCGTAATGACAAAATAGTGGCTTTTTACGTTCTGCCACTCTTTCTCATTTGTGTAAAACCGTATTCCGTTTTTCAAATCCTTCCTGCGTGTAAAATAGCTGCAGAAGGATGCGACTACCGGAATATTCTGATCTAAATTTTCAAGAATGTTCCTGTTTACCTTTTTCGGATCGTTACCATGTGCCCAGACTGCATGATAAAAAAGGCCGTTTTCCCGATAAAACTTCGTGAGACCTTTTTCCATCGTCCATGGATCTACCTGGTCCAAAAGCTTCCCGGGTCTGTTCTTTAACGGATACCGCTGCTTTTCCTTTAATTCCACCAGCTTTCCATAATCCTCATACGCTACTGCATCATCAATCATGTTTACACAATTCAGTCTTCCCCGGAACTTATCGTGATATAACGATAAATAAAGCTCTGTATCACAGCATGCAATCAACCCACAGCCGGACCTGACTATAAGCCCTGCTTTTTTCTCATCCGCTTTTGTCTCCCAAAAGGTCTGGCTTCCGCCATAGCACAGTCTGCCTTTCGAATCCCTGACCGGCAGATACCCGGTGTTTTTCAGTGATGCAACTGTCTTCATCTTGTTGTTATCCCACATATTCTTCCCTTCGTTGTATCCGTTTACTCCATTTTAAATTGCTTTAATGAAATAAAACCCTTTCAAAATCCTTTTGTCAATAAATGTTTAAAGGGATTGCACCTCTCAAGTTCCTTTGACAACATTATGTATGTTTTTAATACAGGAAAATCCCTTATCGGATT
>JBJFCA010000107.1:0-3620 GCA_051888725.1 Lachnospiraceae bacterium | reverse complement strand
GTACTGGCACAGGCAATGATCAATGCAGGAATGAAGAACCTGGAAGCAGGTGCAAATCCGATTATCTTAAGAAAAGGTATGAAGAAAGCAACTGACTGCGCAGTAGATGCCATTGCAAAGATGAGCTCTAAGGTAAACGGCAAGGAACACATCGCAAGAGTAGCTGCTATTTCTGCAGGAGACGAAGGGGTTGGCCAGCTGGTAGCAGACGCTATGGAAAAGGTTTCCAACGACGGTGTTATCACCATTGAAGAAAGCAAGACCATGCAGACAGAGCTTGACTTAGTAGAAGGTATGCAGTTTGACAGAGGTTACATTTCCGCATACATGGCAACCGACATGGATAAGATGGAAGCAACCCTGGAAAATCCGTACATCCTGATCACGGATAAGAAGATTTCCAACATTCAGGAAATCCTTCCTTTACTGGAGCAGATTGTACAGTCCGGTTCCAAGCTCTTAATCATCGCAGAGGATGTAGAGGGTGAAGCCCTTACTACCCTTATTGTTAACAAGCTTCGCGGTACCTTCAATGTCGTAGCAGTAAAGGCTCCCGGCTATGGTGACAGAAGAAAGGCAATGTTAGAGGATATCGCCATCTTAACAGGCGGTCAGGTTATCAGCTCTGAACTGGGTCTGGAACTGAAGGATACCACCATGGATCAGCTTGGTCGTGCAAAATCTGTTAAGGTACAGAAAGAAAATACCGTAATCGTTGACGGCGAAGGCGACAAGGCAGCCATTGAAGCACGTGTGGCACAGATTAAGAAGCAGATCGAGGAAACGACTTCTGATTTCGATAAAGAGAAATTACAGGAAAGACTTGCCAAATTGGCAGGCGGCGTAGCAGTTATCCGTGTCGGTGCCGCAACCGAGACCGAGATGAAGGAAGCAAAGCTTCGTCTGGAAGATGCACTGGCAGCTACCAGAGCAGCAGTAGAGGAAGGTATCATCTGCGGTGGTGGTTCTGCTTACATTCATGCATCCAAGGAAGTGGAAAAACTGCGTGACACACTGGAAGGTGACGAGAAGACCGGTGCCAACATCGTATTGAAGGCTCTGGAAGCTCCTCTGTACCACATTGCAGCCAATGCCGGCCTGGAAGGCAGCGTCATTGTCAACAAGGTAAAAGAGTTAGAGCCCGGCATGGGATTCGATGCCCTGAAAGAGGAATATGTGAATATGGTAGAAGACGGTATTCTGGATCCTGCCAAGGTTACCAGAAGTGCACTGCAGAATGCAACGAGTGTAGCATCCACTCTGCTGACAACAGAATCCGTAGTTGCCAATATCAAAGAAGAAACCCCTGCTGCAGCACCCGCAGGCGGAATGGGCGGTATGATGTAAGCATCCGTCGTGTAGAATTCGTTAATAAAAAAGCTGTGCGTCTTAGCGGACGTACAGCTTTTTTGTATTGTGGTTAACACGCGGTTATTCTTTTTCTTTTCCTTCTTTTTTCCGGATGAAAAGCAGGGTAGCGCCCATCAGTACAATGCTTATGGGAAGTGAAATCCATGCAAGGGAAAGATTGCCTGCAAGGTTACAGATACCCATTATCGCATAGCCGATAAAGCAGAAGACTGCCACAAAAATGGCGTAGGGGAGCTGCGTTGCCACATGGTTCACATGGTTGCAGTGTCCGCCGGCAGAAGCCATGATCGTGGTATCGGAAATGGGAGAGCAGTGGTCGCCGCATACAGCACCTGCCATACAGGAGGCAATGGAGATAACCATCATCTGTCCGGAAGGGAATACACCCATTACGATCGGAATCAGAATCCCGAAGGTACCCCAGCTGGTACCGGTTGCAAAAGCAAGGAATGCCGCAATCAGGAATACCACCATCGGCAGGAAGCCCTGTAAGCCCTGTGCAGAGCCGCTGACAATATTGCTGACATAAACCTTGGCCCCTAAGAGATTGGTCATGCCGGACAGGGTCCAGGCAAGTGTCAGAATCAGGATGGGAGCCACCATGGCCTTAAAGCCTTCGGGGATACAGTCAGCAAATTCCTTGAAGGTGATCACCCCGCGGAGCATATAATAGAAGAATGTAAAGATCAAAGTGATAAAACCACCGATTACAAGACCTACGGAAGCATCAGATCCTGCAAATGCATCAATAAAAGACGTTCCCTCAAAGAAACCGCCTGTGTAAACCATGCCCAGTACGCAGGTAAGAATCAGTACCGCCACAGGAAGGATCAGGTCAATGACTCTTGCATGGGGATTGCCCTGGGTATCTGAGGTTTCATCGTAAGGTCTGTCAGGCGTGGTGTACAGATCTCCGCCGATGGCATTCCATTCGTGCTTTTTCATCGGACCGAAATCCACTTTCAAAAAGATGACAAACAAAATCATTACCAGAGTCAGCAATGCATACAGGTTATAGGGAATGGTCTGAAGGAAAACCGCAAAGCCATTGATACCCGCATCTTCCGGAACGGAAGAAGTGACTGCAGCTGCCCAGGAAGAAATCGGTGCAATGATACATACCGGCGCTGCGGTGGCATCAATTAAGTAAGAGAGCTTTGCACGGGAGATCTTGTGACGGTCCGTCACAGGACGCATCACGCTTCCTACCGTCAGACAGTTGAAGTAATCATCCACGAAAATAAGGACACCCAGTGCCATGGTGGCAAGCTGTGCACCTACCCTCGTTTTAATATGCTTGGATGCCCAGCGTCCAAATGCTGCGGAACCGCCGGCTTTGTTCATCATGGCAACCATGATGCCTAAAAGCACCAGGAATATTAAAATACCTACATTCCAGCTGTCGGCCAGTTTGGAAACCATACCACCGTCTTCGTGAAACAGCATGGTATTCATGGTGCGCTCCAGACCGCCGTTTGCATAGAGCAGGGCGCCTGCAAGGACACCCACAAAGAGTGAAGAATACACTTCCTTGGTAATCAGAGCCAGGATAATGGCAATGAGGGGAGGAAGCAGAGAAAAGATGGTGGCATATACAACACTGTCACCGGTGAGCCATTCAGCGGGGGCAGCAATGTTGTAGATAACCAATCCCAGAATGGCTAAAAGCAGAACAGATAATCCAATTCTTTTCGCTTTCATAATGACTTCCTTTCTATTTTTTATTGATAAAATTTTCTCTTATTTTAGCAGAGATTGCATTTTTATGCAATTTTTTTGTGAATTTTATCAGCGGTTTATCAGTGCCTTTTGCCGGACAAAAAATACCCTGCAGACAAGAGCCTGCAGGGTATTTTTTAGGAGAACGAATATAGATGATAGGTATTAATCAATCAGTCAAATCAGAAAGATTCCTGAAAGAAGTGTCCGGATAAATTTTTACGCCAGAGCTTTAAGCCGCCATGCAGCTGATGCATTTTTATAAAACTGAACACAAAGTCTGCCGTTAATGCCACTCCCAGAGTCCATGCAAGGAAAGTAGCTCTTCCTGTTTCAATGGCTGCCAGATGATTCATGAGCGGGACAAAGCATTTGTCCATGAAAGTGGTAATAATCAGTGCAAATCCCATACTGGTGGGAATGGAAGTGTATCTTGTAATATGAAGAGGAATCACACTGTAGTCCCAGTAATAAAAATGGCAGGTCTTTTCGACGATCGTTCCCAGCAGGATTTCCCCTACGCTGACACA
>JBJFCA010000106.1:0-17207 GCA_051888725.1 Lachnospiraceae bacterium | reverse complement strand
GGAAGTCAGAAGGAAGAGATTTAAGGAATTCAGTGTTCGGTTTTGAAGGCACAATATATATAAAAAAACAAGAAAAGAGCAGAATAATCTGCTCTTTTTTAGTGCATGGAAACTTTCGACAGCGTGTTGTACATTAGAGAATATTTTACTGTAAAAATGACTGAATCAGTCACAATTTGCTGAAGTATCAAAACCGGGATTAAATGCATAGAAGTTTTTAGAATCCAATTTATCCTGTGTAATACGAAGTGCTTCTCCAAAACGTTGAAAATGTACAATCTCACGTGCTCTAAGGAATCGAATGGGTTCCGCAACATCAGGCTCTTTGATTAATCTCAGGATATTATCATAAGTGCTCCGTGCCTTTTGCTCTGCGACACTTTTCTAAACACAAACAGTGTGAAGGGAGGTGAGAAGAGCGTGCAAAAGCTGAAAAACTGTGTCTTAGATAGAATGCTTTGTGCTGATTTAACTAAAGCTGAAATAGATTTTATCATAGAAATTTCCCATTATCAGGAAGAGAATGGGAGGATCCACGGCGTATATTATAAGACTATCTGTGACGCAATAGGAATATCTTACGAAACATTTTATGTTACGATCAGAAGTCTGGAAGAAAAAGGATTTTTACAATTAGAAAAATCACATTATACAGATTGGGACATTATAATTAAAGACAATGATTTCAGCTATGCAGGTGCTATGAAAGAGGGCTATATCAGTACCGGGCACGACTTTTTCTATACAGATTCTTTCAAATCCTTAAAAGCTAAAGAGAAATTACTTGCGATGCAGCTGCTGAAGATCTCCGGGGTAAATAAAAGATATAAAATTGGAATGGAAATTTTCTTTTCCAAATATGAAAAATTACTTAAAGTTACTAAGAGAACTATACAGACCTATCTATGCTCATTAAGGAAATTTTTTAGAATTTCCGTTAAGAATAAGTTGTATATATTTGTTCCATTACAGGAATGTTTCAAGTATAATGCTCCGGGAGATTCACAGAATTTATCCAATCATTTGCTTAGTGTTGCCTGCAGGAGAAACAGAGCAACCTACACGGCCGAAAGTCTTAAGGATACTGCCGGTTTAATTAAACAATATCTGCAGATCTATAAAAACAAACTTGCAGACATCTTCCTGAATGCGGTCACACAAAGCATAGAACGAGTTAATGATACTATTCCGAATAAATACCGGTGGAATAGACAGCTTAATCCCGCTTTTATACATAAAATAATGAGAAACAACACATAAACCTATGAATATGGGTTTATTTGTGTACTTATTTTTTCCAGGCATTGGATAGATGATGTGTTAAAAAATGAAAAATGATGCGTGTTTGATTATATTTTTATATTTCTGAAGAAAGAATATTTAGAGTAAAGACCGAAAGGTCTTTTTTTTGTGCCTGTAGTTATAAATTATTCAGATTTTACAGTATAAAAATACATTTCATTCAGATTTTGCGTATACGGGTATATTTCTTTTTGATTTCACAGTTGTTATTTGTATTTTTATTCAGATTTTGCGTAACTTGTATATGCCAGAATGCACTGATTAAGGAGCTTTCTGGGGCTTTTATAAAAAACTATATTATATCTACCATACTATCCATTCTATGATTCTTTATAAGAAATATTCTTTCTAAAATATTCGATCTTAAAAATTTTTTCACTTTTTTATAAAAAACACTTGACAGTGCAATCGGATTCAATCATTCTGTTGCCACAAAAAATTTTGAATATTTTTACGAATGGGGGTAGAAAAATTTGGAAGCGGCAGATATCCGGATTTTGAAGGCTAAATGCAATAAATTAATCGAAAAAGCTCTCTGCCTTAAGGAAGAAATTGAAAAAAAGGATTTGGAAATAAAAGAGCTCGAAGAACAGAAAAAGTCATTAGACATGGCAAAGTCTGAAACTTCAAAAGTTATTCCGGAAAGCGAAAAAATAATTGAACAGGATGTAGAAACGTCAGCAGTGACAATGGAGTTACCACAGGTTATTGAGGAAAGAAAAATTCCTCAAATTTCACAGCAACAAATTTTTGACATGATTTACAGTATGCAGAACCAGGATAAGAATCCACCTGAAGAAATTGTGGTCAGGCATCTTTCTGCAAAAGCAAAAATAATTGAAACGGTTACTGATATGATAGCAAGAATATTAAAATTTTTAGCACTTGCTGCAATTATGATTTTGCTATCCTTAGCAGCTACGGTTTTGTTAAATGGAGAACTTAGAAATATGGTGATAGAGTTTATTGAAAGGTGTATAGGTTAATGAAAAAGAATTTATTATTGTTTATTTGTATCATTTTGGCAGGTAGCATGTTTATTAGTTTAATCGTAAATGCTGATACTGTGGGATCTGCAGATATTATTCATTCGCATGCAGGAGATGCAACAACAGGTGGTGGATGTTATTCGGTTGAAAATGTTTGCGGTGGCGAGATAAAGGCGCATACAGATACTACTCAGTGTGGCGGCACATGTACTAAAACTTCCTGGTGCACGGCTGTTTGCAGCAAATGTGGTAAAACATTTACCAATACTGTATGTACCCATGGACAAGTGGTATATGATTGCACAATATGTAATGGAAATACTGCAAATGCAGGATATAACAGATGGCCAATTAATCAGTGTGATGCAAATAAAAAAACAGTAACAGTCTACAAGTGTTCAGTATGTGGAACTGAGGCTTCAGGGACAGGAACATGCACTAAAACCACTTATACGTTGGGATGTGGCCTTAACGATGGTGATAAAGCAGGAACAGTTACTATTGAACGTCAGGTAAGCGAACAGAATTATAAATTAACACCTGCAGTTGGAAGCACTGCAGGGTGTATATCCAATGTTAGCTGCAGTCCTTCCTCTCATCAAGTTACATCAAATGGATCTTATGCATTTACTGTAAATTATACTGATTCCGGAGTTAGTAAATCCGTATCTGTATCATGTACGATCAGCGACTATGACGGTACCGCTCCTGTTATTAATTCCATTACAGCCAGTACAACGGCAGAAACAACCGGCTCTGTATCATTATCTGTAAATGCTACAGATAATGTGGGTGTCACAGCCTATAGAATGGATGGAGGCTCATGGCAAAGTGGAAGTACATTTTCAGTAAATAAAAATGGTACATATACATTTAATGCTAAAGATGCCTTTGGAAACGTATCTGAAGGATATACTTATGTAGTGGACAATATCATAAAAAAGACACCTTCAAATCCTCAGCCGGTTGATCCGACAAAGCCGGTTGAGCCAACAGAACCGGTTGATCCGACAGAACCGGTTGAGCCAACAAAACCGGTTGAGCCAACAGAGCCGGTTGAACCCAAAGAGCCTAAGAAACCATCAAAGACAGATGATGAGATTTCTGAGGAAACCGAGCCGGATGAAACTGAAGAACCGGAGACAGTAGCAGAGGTAAAAAAGCCCACCATAAAACCTATCCAAATAGAAAATAAAAAAGAACCAGTTCAGGAATCCCAGGTTGAAGTTGAAGAGCCGGAGAATGAAAATAATTTCGTATCCGGAATTGCCACAGCAGGAGTAGTAGGTACAACAGAATCCGGAATAATAGTATTTATTGTATTTTGGATTTTTAGAAAATGTACTGTATATGATGAGGCTACTGATAAAAAAATTGGAAGAGCATATATCTGGAAAAAGAAAAAGGAATACAGAGTGAAAATATCTAACCGAATTGCCGGAAAGGCGGAGAAAAATATTTATATCGTTTTTCCTAAAAGATTTGTAAAGGCAAATGAAGGAAAACCCGTAAAAATCAGTGTTTATGATGAAGAATATGAAAAAAGTATACAGGAAAAAATTTATATTTCTATCTAAATAAGGAGCAAAAAAATGGTTGATGAAAAAACTATGCTGAAAGCAAAAATAAACGGGGTAATTGACAAGATAAATGAATTAAATGATGTTTTAAAAACAAAAGAGATCCGGATAGAAAAACTTAAGCAAGAGATAGCAAAGCTGCAGAAGGTCGGCCCCGAGGCAATCCGGGAATACGAAAAAAATGACGATGAAATACTACAGTTTATGCAGGATTTTTGTATAGTAGGCCGGATAATCCTTGATCGGGAGGATTATATACCGTACACCTACGAAACCAAATATTCAGAGAAGTATTACAAAATTAAACAAGAAATATTTGATAATTGCATATGCAACTATGCCAGACTTGACTTAAAGACTTTTATTAATTATTGTATAGACCTTTGCCTGATCAAATCTGAAAAAAATAGGAAATGTGTATATCCATCTGCAGAAATCAGAGTGTACTACGTAAGTAGAGATTTCTTGAATGCAATAAAAAATCGGAGTAAACAGGGAGCAGAATGATCGAATTATATGCAAAAGAATTTGTGGCGGTAGGACGGTATCTGGAACGCCAGGGAAAAGTGAGAAAAGGGTATGCTTTGATAGATAAATGCAACCTGGAAGTATTATTGGACAGAAATCATTATGACACTTCAAACAATAAGCTGAAGATCTGGAAAGCATTAAAATGGATTGATACGGAGGCGGACGGCAGATTAACAAAAAGAGTTTATGAAGGATCAGAACATCGATACCGGCCGTATGTAAAACTGAATATGGCGGTACTGGAACAGCTTGAAAAGCTGCAGAAACAGAAAAAATAGGATGTACATATGGAAATGATTAATAAGGCAGAAATGTACATTTAGAAATGCTTGATTTTATCATAAATATCTTAAATATATGTACACCACGATAATAGGCTATATTACATAAGTAATATAGCATGAATAAATATGGAATATCGGCATGTGTAACGGAGTGGAGCATGACGATATGGATATATTTATTCAGGCGGAATGGATTATGTAATATAGCCTGTTAGTAACTGAAATAGATTTATTTCAGTTACTAACAATAGACAGGAGTATCTATGAAATATGATATTTTAGAGCCTTTTAAGGAATACCTGTACAGTCAACTTCCGGCCAATACTGCCAGGACATATTACACAGCAGTAAATAAGCTCTTTAAGGAGATACAATTTAATACTTTAGAGCAGATAGACAAAGATTGGATCTATGAGAAGTGTCGTGAGTTATTCAAAACCCGGAATGAATACAGTGCTGTCAAAAACGGCTTAAAGCGCCTGAAGGAATTTGATCCGACGCTGCAGCTTCCGTCTGAAGATGAATTTCATGCAGTAAGTGTAAGTAAACGAAACAGGCGCAAAAAGCCACCTAAGACCATATATCTGAAACCTACACAACGCAAAATAAACCAGATATCTGATGAGAAGCTGCGATATGCATATAGGCTTGCCATGGTATCAGGATTAAGAGTATCGGAATTAGCTGATCTGGAAGCATCAGATATAGAAATAAACGATGAAAAAATTTTCGTTACGGTAAAGCACGGAAAGGGAGGACATGGTGGAAAAATAGAGTGTTCTCCAGATCCATACCTTCAAAAAAAATTACCTGAATTTTTAGAAAAACATATAACAGACGAAAAGCTTTTTTATTCAGAAGTTTATTTAAGGCAGAAGGCAACAGAGCTTGGAATAGAATGCCATGATCTTCGACGTATTTTTGCAATTACTACCAGAAATGCATTGAAAAAAGAGATGCCGGTAGAGAAAGCAAATGCAATAGTACAGCAGCGGATGAGACACGCACGATTTTCTACCACAAAAAGATATTTATTTAATAGAAAATTGAAATTCGAATATGAAAACGTAAAAGAAGAAGGTGAGGAATGAGAAAAATTTTCTTGGATCGAAACTATGAAAATATAAATAAATGTATCTTTCCGGGTGTCGGAATTTATGGGATTCCGGAAATCAAAAGAGAAACATATCAGCATTGTGAATGGATTGGTTTTAATTATGCAGCCACAAAGAAATATAACCGGGATAACATAGGCGTTCATTTTTACTTGGACGATTACCAGTTTATTCGGTTATGGAACGCACCGGATCGATATATACCCATGCTGAAAAATTTTAAGTATGTATTATCACCCGACTTTAGTATCTACGCAGATTTTCCTGCAGCACTGCAAATTTATAATCATTACCGCAAGCATTGGCTTGGAGCCTATATGCAATTGAATGGCATTGCGGTTATACCGTCCATATGCTGGGGGACACCGGAAAGTTTTTCGTGGTGTTTTGAGGGAGAACCTACACAGAGCGTTGTAAGTGTAAGTTCGGTGGGAACACAAATGAATAAGAAGAGCCGTGATCTTTTCTTGTGCGGGTATAGGGAAATGCTGGAACGATTGCAACCTAAGCAGATTATATTTTGGGGGAAAATTCCTGAAGGGTGTCAAGGAAATATAATACCGATAGATACGTTTTGTGAGAAATTCGAAAGAGAGAATACATATGGGCGGTAGAGGATCTTTTAGCAAATTAGGAAAAACCATAGATGAGGTTCTGGGTGCACCAACAGGTACCGGACAGGTAAAAGAAATTGATATTACACCGTTTAAGACCTTGGATCAGACAGAAGATTTGATCAGAGATAAAAAAAGAGAAATTCTGGTTGTATTTAACGAAAACGGAGAGGCTATAAAGGCATACCAGGGAGATGCCGGTTCGGTTGCGTTTCCGGTAAGTGAAGCGCAGCAATGGAAAGGCTGTACGGTCACGCATTGTCACCCTAAAGGAATAGAAGGTTTTGGAGGTACATTTTCTTTTGCTGATATGCGAAATGCTACGGTATATGAATTTGGATCGCACAGAGCATGTGCTGCAGGCCAAGGAGAAAGAAATTACATACTACGTGCTACAAACAAAGCACGTCCAATGGATTTTAACAGACGTATAGCTGCAGATATCCCCTGGTTAAGGGATAGAATGCATGAAGAAGTACGAAACGTGAAAGAAGCTTACAGAAATAAGACAGGTGAATTTAAAAATTATGCGCACGCATTACATGTTGCCAGACAGAGATCCGTTGGATTTCTGAACAGATATTACAGACAGACTGCAGAGGAATATTGTTATGTGTATAGAACACAAAAGTAGAGAGGAGATTAAAATGTGTCAAATGAAAAAGTATAACATTCGTGTCCCAATTTGGGACGAAGGGAGGGATTGCTATGGCAAATAGTAATGCAGATAAACAGTTAGAGGATGCCGTAGGTGCTTTTTTTAGGTTCACAGGACGAATTATAGCAGGATTTTTCAGGGCATTGTTCAAAGGCATTAAGAAACTAAGCCGGTTAAAATATTGGATTGGACTCGGTATTACGGTTATCATTACGCTTGCTGCAAAATTTTATTTGAAAGACATAATTTGGACACTGGAAGTACCCATCTATATAAAATGGCTGGTTTATGTACTGTTATTTGCTGCCCCTATTGTTTATTTGCTAATAATCGGGAATATAAACAGTAAATCGCAAGCAGAATATGAAAAATTATTTACAGATATCGGATTTGTCGGAAAAGACAAAAAGGCGCCATTCTTCTGCGGCGAAAATGCGGACGGGAAAAAGAAAATATTGACATTCAAATCCAACATACCATTACCTGACTGGAAAGTTGCACGATCACGGCTGGAAACAGCCCTGGATTGCAATATTTTGAAAATGGAATATGGGAATAGCAAGAAATTAGTGCATCTTACTGTACTTCCTGCAGAGTACAAAATCCCGGATAAGATAAATTGGAATGATTCTTACTGTAGCGATAAGGATGGAATTATAACAATAGGACAGAGTGCATTAGATAATATATCTTTCAACTTAAATCGTGTACCGCATGTACTCGTTGCCGGCGAAACCGGATCGGGTAAATCGGTAATATTACGCTGCATACTATGGCAGATGATATTACAAGGATGCAAAGTATTCATGATTGATTTTAAGGGTGGTGTAGAATTTGGTAAGCAATACGAGCATTATGGTGAGGTCATTACCGAACGTGAGAGGGCGCTTGCGGTATTGGACATGCTTGTAGAAGAAAATACACAGAGACTGAAACTGTTTCGAGATCTGGAGGTTAAAAACCTATCTGAATACAATAAAAAAACACATCAGAATCTATGCCGTATTGGGGTATTTTCGGATGAAATAGCAGAAATGCTGGATAAGAAGGGGGTATCTAAGGAAAACAAACAAATCTATGATCAGCTGGAGGCAAAATTGTCAACCCTTGCAAGGTTATCCAGGGCAACCGGAATCAATTTGTTCCTGGGCGTACAAAGACCGGATGCTACTGTATTGACCGGACAGATTAAAAATAATGTTCCGGTACGAATATCCGGACGTTTTGCCGACAAGGCAGCTTCGGAAATAGTACTTGGTAACACAGATGCGGTAGATCTTCCGGATATAAAAGGACGTTTTCTGTACAAAGTTGGAAATGAAACTATTGAGTTTCAGTCGTTTTACTTTGATGATGAAACGATGCTAAGAGATGTAGAAGTTGAAGTAGGCAATATGCTTATAGATGAAACCTACACAGGAGATTATGGAAAGCAGACTGTGAAAACGGAACCTAAAAAGAAGGCTGCAGGGAGCAAGGAATCCACAGAAAAAAAGCAGGCCTATAAAGCTGCAAATGGAGATGTAGTGATTCCTTTTGGTGAAGATATAGAGGTAGATATAGATGATTTAGATCTGAATTTTTAACGGAAGTGGAAAGGAGAAACTATGAAAAGCAAGACAGATGAAAAAGACAGTAAGAAAAAGGACAAAAAGCCCCCAAAAGCTGCGAAACCGAAAACTGAAGAATACATAATGAAAAAAAATACCGGAATGAAAGTTCTGAGAACGATATTCTGGATAATGCTTATTTTTATTTTTATCAGGGGCGTAGCATCCATTTTTAAGACAGATACACAGAAGCAGGCAGAACAACTGATTCAGAATTTTAAGGATCAGTACAACGACTTTACCAGTGAAAATGCAGAAATAATGGCCTTTGCACAAAATTTTACAAAAGAGTATCTGACTTATGAAACCCGGGAAGAGGAAGAATACAAAAGCCGTTTGAAGCCTTATGTTACTTCCGGACTATTAACAGGATCCTTAGTAGACTGTACAGCGGATGCAGAAGCAGGATACGTGCAGGCATATCGCATTGAGGATTATACGGAAGATCAGAAAGATGTGTATGTGTTTGCAGAAGTGTATTATACCAGCAGAAGTCTGAATGAGGACGGGCAAACCTACACGACAAGCGAAACAAAAAACACCGTCACATTAAGGGTACCTGTGTATGTCAAGGGAGGAAGCTACATCATTGAAGATCTGCCTCTAATGGTAGATGATGAATCTATCTATATACCGGAATATAAAACAGAACCATATTATGGAAATGCTGTAAGTGATGAGAAAGCTGCAGCTATTAAAACCTCAGTAGAGAATTTCTTAAAAGCTTACTTTGAACAGGACGAGTCAGTCATTAACTATTATTTGGGAAGTGATTCTGATAAGGAAAAGTTTTCCGGGTTAAATGGTAGGTTTTCTTTTGTGAATATTGAAAAGATTGATAGTTACCTGGATTCACATAACAATATAGTGTGTATAGTAGAATTTAAGATTAAGGACACAGAAAACAATGTAAAAATGCTTCAAAAAATCAATCTTTCCATGACAGAGAGTGGTGGGAAGTTTTATATACAAGATATTAATTTAAGGACTGGAAACCTAAATATTAAATAAAAACGGAGGAAAAAAAAGATGAATGAAGGAAAGAAAAAGAAACAGAACGGAATGAGGGTTTGGAGAATATTCATGGTAGCATGGTCTTTTTACATGTTATATTTCGGTGATTTTATGAATGTATACGCATCCGATTATGGAAAAAAGGCTGGAACCTGGATGTTAGATCAGATCTTTTGGATTGGTATAGTAGCGTTGGCGATTGCACTTATGGGATGTCTTTTGAAAAAAGCCTGGGTAGCTGCAGTTATAACGCTTTTTGCGGGTGGTTTGATATTGTTTTTTATTAAGAGTCCAACCACAGCAGTAGATATTGCAACTAATATTTATCATGCTATTTTTGGGTAAACGCTATGGAAGATAAAGTTAAAATATATTCATACACAAAGGTATGGAGAGTGGAAAAGAAAATTTATTCCATATCCAATATACCATTGCCATTACCGATAAATCCGTATGATTTTTTGGCATTTATCGGAGTGGCATTAATCGTTCTGATTCTTTGTAAAATTATACCGGCACTGAATGCTGTACCGGTAGTAATACGATATATAGCAATACCCTATGCCTGTGTTCATTACCTGATGAAAAAGAAAGTGGATGGTAAAAATCCAATAATGTATTTCATAGGCTGCATGGTTTTCTGGCTTACAGAAAAAGGACGATATATACAGCATTTTAAGGCACATAATGAGAAGGAATCAAAAGAAGTAATTAAGTGGAATTGCAGCCGGGGATACCGGTAAGGAGGATGTAATGTACAGATGCCCAATTAATTATTTTTCAGATAATCTAATATTCAATGCAGATCGAAGTACCTGGGCTGCATTCAAATTAGTCGGATATGACTATGATTATCTGGATAATGACGAAAAAATCGCCATGCTTTATAAAATGGCTAAGTTTCTCGCCGGTATCATGAGTGATGCCCAGATTTTGATAGTACCGGTAGAGCAGGATAATAAGGATCAATTCAAGGATTTGATAAAGAGGCTGGATGAACAGGATGTATTGTATCAGAAGGCAAAATACCATGCTGAACAAACAGAAAGATATCTGGAAGAAATCAATAGGACAGAAGGAGATGCTACTGATTACAGAAGCTATATCATAGTAAAACTGGCCGATTTTTCGGAAACATCTGAAACGGTAACAGGTATCCGGGATGGATACCAGTATTTTATTAAAAATCCGGTTAATGCCATTGATGTATTTATGAATCTGGATTCAAAAGATATACTGATGAGCAAACTGAATGATGCTATCAAGATGGCTGAAAAATGGCTATATACGCAGAATCAGAAGATACGTCTGGTGGAGTTGACCGGTTCAGAAACACAATGGCTATTTCGGCGAATGGCCTATAGAGGAATAAATAAACGGATACAACTATTTCACGGAGATCAGGGTGGGAAAGAATGGAAACCCAGTGCTACCATCAAGGATGTTGGAAATGAACGTATCATTAAGCCTTATACAAGAGATGTTGTAAATCTGTTCTCCGGAAGTATACATGTAGATAACCGGATGATCAGGATAGAACATGACAAAGAAAATGTATCCTATCAGTCATTCATGGCATTAACAAATGTCCCTGATAGTTTTGATTTTCCGGGAATGGAATGGATCTATATGCTGCAGAAATATAATCTGCAGGCTGAAGTATGTATTCATATTAAAGCAATTGATTATCGTGCAGCACAAAGGAAATTAGATAAAAAGAAGCAGGAAATAGATAGTCAGATAGAACATATTACAGGTGCAAATGCGGATATACCGGAAGATCTGCTGGAAGGAAAAGGATATGCTGATGCGTTAGAAGTTGAACTTAAAAATCTACGTGAACCCATCTTAAATACCAGTATTACTATTTGCATAGCTGCAGATAATAAAGAGGAACTGGAAAAGCGCATAACAACTGTTAAAAATGAATATGAAGATCTGAATTTTGTCATAGAGAGGCCTCTTGCCGATCAGATAAAATTGTGGATGCAGTGCATTCCAAGTGTAGGATGCATGGTTAAGGATTATATGGTTCCCATGACACCGCTTACGCTGGCTTCAGGTGTAATAGGTGCAAGCCATGAGCTGGGTGATAAAGTCGGTCCATATATAGGGACTACAGGACAGGAAGGAAAACCGGTATTTCTGGAACTTGGTCAGGCATGCTTGCGCAACAAGTCAGCTGCAGCCACCTTTTATGGAAATCTTGGCGTTGGAAAATCTTTCAATGCCAATCTACTTATCGTATTAACGGTATTGTATGGTGGGTATGGACTAATCTTTGATCCTAAAGCAGAACGCAGCCATTGGGAAAAAGATCTGGATATGCTGGCAGGCATGATTACTACAGTTACGTTGTCCAGCAATCCGGTCAATAAGGGCAAACTTGATCCATATAATCTGTACCGGGACGACCTTAAAGCTGCAGATGAACTTGCAGTCAATGTCATAGCGGAATTATTAAAGATATCACCTACAAGTGTAGAGTATACCGCCGTATTAGAAGCGCAGCGCATAATGTCACAAGACACCCTGCCTTCTATGAGAAGGCTCTGTGAGATATTAGGGACATTTCCGCAAAATGATGAATTGTGTGAAACAGGCAAATTTCTGGCACGACGTTTACGTCTGCAGGCTGATGCCGGTATGTCACAGCTGATATTTGGAGATGGAACGGAAGAGGCTATCTCGCTTGATAATCGATTAAATATACTGCAGATTGATAACCTGAAGCTGCCAAGTCCGGATACGCCGAAGGAAAGCTACACATCTGAAGAAACCCTGTCCACGGTCTTAATGGCAATCATAAGCAATTTTGCAAAGAAATTTGCAATGGTGAAACGTCCGGTATTTAAGGTGATACTATTTGATGAATCCTGGATGCTGGGCAAGACAGAAGAAGGGGTTAAACTATATGATTTTCTTACACGTATGGGACGTTCACTTTACAGCGGATGTATATTTAATGGACATTCTGTGTTGGATCTTCCGTCTGAAGGCATTAAAAACACCATATCCTATAAATTCTGCTTTCAAACCACAAATGATGCTGAAGCCCAGCGTATGTGCGAATACATGGGATTGGAGCCGACTGTCACGAATAAGGAAACCTTTAAGAATTTAGGAAATGGTGAATGCATGTTCCAGGATCTGGATGGGCATATCGGTATATTAAAATTTGATGCTGTGTTTCAGGATCTTATTGACGTATTTTCCACTACGCCAAAAACAAAAACTGTTGAGATAAATGAAGGCATTGCAGAAGCAGAAGCTCCGGCTGAAGTGTCTGCAGATATACCTGAAGAAATCATTGTAGAAGCAGAAATTCCGAAGATGCTGACAGAACCTGAAAAAGACGAGACTGAAGAACCTACACAGATGGAAACAGATGATTTTGATTTTGTGTTTTCAGATGAAGAATTGTTCAGAAAAGAGGAACTTTGATGAAAAAAATGGCACTAATACAGGCCACAGGATTTTTGTTGATATTTATATTGATTGTATTTTGCTTTGCCGGTGTTGGATCCGGAGGCGCCGGCTCGGTGGCATCACCAATGGTAGCATTTGCTACTGAAAAAGAAGCATATGCATATCAATACATAGGATCGGAACTGGGTGTTCCCTGGGATATCATAATGCTTGCAGACGGTATGCACGCTTATGAAAATAATATTAATACGCTTAAGGACTATAATCCAATGCTTACTTCGCTTCAATTTTGCATCCTTATGGAAGAGGAGCAGTCACCGTCTGCGTCTGTGTCAGATGGTGACGCTGAAGATTCCTGGGTGACAAATAATATAAATTTCTATACAGGTAAAGATGAAATATTAGGCTATATTGAAAGAGATGAGAAAAAACTCACTTACAAGGATTCCACAGGCATTATTAATTCTATAAATGATGTAGCTGCAGATAAGAGTACGGATGATACACGCTATGTGGCAACGCTTACGGTAAATACAGAGTATGAAGAGGTTCTCCGGGATTATATAGGCTTGAATGAGGAAACCATAGCTTATGTAATGGATGTTTACAATTCGAATTATTTAGTTGCCTTGTATGGCTATACCGTATCGATACCGGAAGATATTAAATTGCCGGAAATAGTCCAGGGAAACGTAACCAGAGATGATCTTGCCAGGGTAGCAGTATCAATTATTAACTGGCCATATTTGATGGGCGGAAAATCCAATCAGGCAGGAACACCCAAAGGGGCGTTAGATTGCTCCGGATATGTAGACTGGGTATATTATCAATGCTTCGGTCAGGTGGTAAGCGGTGGCGCCATACCCAAAGGAGTTGCGGTATCCGGAACGGCACAACAGTGGTATGCCTGCCAGGAGATAACTGCAGATGAATTACAGGTAGGTGATCTGGGATTTTTGAGAGATCCGGCAAAGCTTCGAAAAGGGCAAGTGAATCACGTAGGTATTTATATTGGCTCAGACGCTGCAGGAAACCGGTATTGGATTCATTGCGGTGGCGCCGGATACAAAACGGATGCAGCACCTAATGGACGGGTCGGTATATCCGTAAATCGTGGAAACAATAGCTATAATCCGGTAAACGATACCAGTTTTTCTCCGGAAATGAAGCAATGTAATTTCACTTTTTACAGACGCCCGCAGTTTGCATTTAAGTAAAGGAGGGGCTATGAAATATAAAATTAAGATGGTCATGGCAATGCTGTTAATGTGCCTGGGGATATTATGTATCATGTCTATTACGGCATCTGCAGGCGGCGGTGCCATAAATGGAGATGTAACGGATATAACGAATCTCCACGGAAAATTAGGATATATTAACCGCAGTGATTTATATTATCTTGATATGAAGGAAGCTGATTTTATGGATTGGGCACCCGGTATGCTGAATACAATCGCCAATGTAGTATTTGACTTTATAAAATGGCTTGCAAAATGTACCTGTATGCTGTTTTATCACTGCATGAATTTTAACCTCGCTGAAATGCTTAGTTCAGAAATTAATAGTATTCAGGAAGCTTTGCGGAATAATATATTTGAACCACTGTTTCTGATCGCTTTTGCCGGGTCAGCTATGATTATTATTAAAAAAATGCTGCATCGAGATATGATGGGATCCTTTGGACAGGTGTTAAAAGTAGTAGGAATCATGATCTTATCACTCTGGCTTGTGAAAGATTCCGGAACAGCCATCACGGCAACTACTAATATCACAAAATCGATCAGCTGCCAGGCACTTGCCGGAATGGCAGGAACGGAAACAACAGATATAGCATCCTATGCTGCTAATTCCTCCGGATCATTGTGGCTTAATCTTATTCATATGCCATGGAGGTTTATAGAATTTAATGGGGAACCGGTGACTGATGATGATATAGAGAATAAATACTTAAATACAACTTATGCACCAGGAACATCAGAAAGAAAAGAATTGGTAAAGAATTATGCCGGTAATGCATTCAGTACGGATCGGGGTGGTGAAAAGATTGGATTTATGTTATTGTATCTGATTCCATTTGCAATTAAGTGCGTCATATATATTGTAATGGCAGTATTATCCCTGGTATTCCAGCTGATAGCCCTGTTATGGCTCTTTTTAGCACCTATAGTCCTGCTTCTTGCCATGATTCCGGGCTATGAAGGGGTAATTTCCACCTGGCTTCGTAAAATGCTGGAGGCACAGCTTAGCATTCTGGTTATGTCCTTTATCATAGGTCTGCTTATCAAGATAGATGATATGTTATTTAGCATTGGTGCAGAGACTTGGGGATGGCTGATCGTATTAATCGTACAGGCGGTCATTAATGTAGTCGTAATTATCAAGCGGGATGAATTGTTAGGCGCCTTAAGCAAAGTTGGTGCAGCAAATCCCAGTGCTGCAATTAACAAATCGCTGCATGCAGGCAAACAAGCAGCTTCTGCAGGAGCAAATGCAGCGATTGCCGCCGGAAAAGCAGGTGTAGCAGGTGCGGGACTTGCTGCAAGAGGGATATCATCTGTTGGAATGAGAACAGCAGATATCGTGAAAACAAATCAGCAGACTGCCATCATGACGGCTGCAGGAAATTATCAGATGGATTATAACACACAAAGTAAGCGAAAAGTAGAACGTCCTGTTATGTCCAAGGAAAGTGAGACGGTACGTGAAACGGTTAATAGGGAGCCTGTCGCCGTAAATGGCACTGTGAGGCCGCAGAATGCCCCTAAAACAGTTTCCAGACCAAGAATGGATAATTATAGTAATGTAATTGCTTTTGATGCGTCCAGACGTGAACAGAGAGGCTTTTCGGATCCAATTAAACAAGGTGGAGATGTAAAGCGTCCAAGTATGAAACCTACACAACAGGTTAGTACGACTGATAAAAAAGGCGAACCTACGGCAAAGCCGGCAGCTCTAATGAGAGATAATGCAGCTGCCAGGGCAAATGAAATACGACGTAAAAATGAAGAACCGGTAGTCAGACCAAAACGTTCCGTTCCACCGGCAAAAAAAGATACGGTGCAGGACGTGAAGGAAAATATTGAGAAAGTCAGCAGCGGAAGTAAAACAAAACAAATATAAAAATATTTGTTAGATTTATTGACAAATATAAAAGTATTTGTTACAATATAATCATGAAGGAGGTACATATGATAAGCTATTCATCAAGGGAAATAATTGCTTTGCTAAAACAGGATGGATGGTATGAAGTAAATGTTGTTGGCAGTCATCATCAATTCAAGCATCCAACTAAAAAAGGCAGGGTAACGGTAAAACATCCTGACAAGAACATACCGATAAAAACATTAAAAAGCATTGAAAGACAGTCGGGGCTAAAGTTTCTTTAGCCCCATGGCTGGAACATAGAATAAAGGTAAAGGATTAAATGGGAGAGAGGAAAAATGGCAAAGGTGGAAAGATATTTTTATCCGGCTGTATTTACGTATGAACCGGGACAGGAAATCTCTGTAGTATTTCCTGATTTAGACGTAGCAACAAGTGGAGAAAACGAGGAAGATGCATTACTTTCAGCACGTGAGTTATTAGGCTGCGTTATGTTTGGATTGGAAGAGGATGGAGAAGAAATTCCAGAACCTACACAATTAACAGATATTAAACTCGAGAAGAACGAACGTTCAGTGTTGATTGATGCCTATATGCCGGCTATTCGTATGGCACAGGTAAATAAATCAGTAAATAGAACTGTCACATTACCGGCATGGCTAAATGCTGCAGCTATGGAGAGAGGCATTAATTTTTCACAAGTGTTACAGGATGCCTTAAAAAATGTGCTACGGTTAAATTGAAACCGGTTATTGATATTTTTATAAAAATGTTGTGCTGTTATTTTAGCAATATGATTAACTTAAAATGAAATATAAGAGATTGAGCGCATTGCTTGATCTCTTTTTGGGGTATAAAAATGAAATACGAAGTAAAAATGCAGGATATGAAAGAAAATATGGAGAAGATTGGCAGGAAGGTATAGGTATTTTTTCTTCTTGTTGACTCATTTACTTTCCGAACGTATAATATATACTAT
>JBJFCA010000105.1:0-3659 GCA_051888725.1 Lachnospiraceae bacterium | reverse complement strand
TGATTACAATGAGTACCACGATGGTTACCACATAAGGTACCATCTGAATCAGATCCGTAATATGACTCGCCACCGTAAATCCAAGGAGGCTGGGTAAAAACTGATACAGCCAGTATAGGATACCGAATAAATAAGCGCCCCAGATTGCATTCAGCGGTTTCCATGTGGTAAAGATTACCAATGCCACTGCCAGCCAGCCAAGTGCTTCAATCTGTCCGGTGGTTGCCCAGATTCCTCTGTTGTAATCCAGCACATAATAAAGACCGCCGATACCGGAAATGCCGGCACCGATACAGGTAGCCAGGTATTTATACTTCGTAACATTGATACCTGCCGCATCCGCAGTTGCGGGATTTTCCCCCACCGCACGTAAGTTTAAACCGACTCTTGTTTTATTTAACACAAAGGAAAGTACAATTGCCAGGATGATGGCAAAATATGCCAGAAATCCGTAGCTGAACAAAACCTCACTGACAACTCCCAGTTTGCTTGACAAGACCGGAATCTTGGCTGCATACGCGCTGTTGGCAAGGGGTGCTGCCGTGTAGCTTTTACCGTTTAAGATAAATACACCGAAGAAATTGGCTACCCCCATACCGAAGGTAGTCAGGGCAAGACCTGTCACGTTCTGGTTGGCACGCAGGGTGATGGTCAAAAAGCTGTAGATCAGTCCTCCCAGCATAGACGCTATAATGGCGCAGGTTAAGGAGATCAGAATACAGACAAAGCCGTTCGGATTCTGCGCATTGTTTTCGTAAAAGAATGCACTGGCAAAACCGGCAAAACCGCCAAGATACATAATACCGGGCACACCTAAGTTTAAGTTGCCGGATTTTTCCGTCACGATTTCGCCCATTGCACCGTACATGATAATGGTTCCAAAAGGAATTGCCCTGATAATCCATGCAATCAGATTGCCCATATTATTTGCCCTCCTTTTTGGATCTGAAGATCATCTTGTAATTAATGAAAAATTCACTTCCCAGAATACAGAATAAGATAATGCCGGATATGATATCCGAAGCGTAATCATTGAGTCCGTAAGCCGATGCAATTTCACCGGCACCCTTCTGCAGAAAAATCAAAAGGAAGGAAATCAGTGCCATATAAAAAGTATTGAACTTGGCCAGCCATGCCACAATGATTGCGGTAAAGCCGTTACCGCCGGCAGTCTGGGTGGAAATGGTCTGGTCGCGTCCGGCAACCAGCAGAAAGCCGCACAGGCCACAGAGTGCGCCGGAGATAACCATGGTTCTCATCATGACTTTTCCGACATTGATGCCTGCATATCTTGCAGTGTTTTCGGAAGCTCCCACCACGCTGATCTCATAGCCGTGCTTGGTATAACGTAAATAAAGGAACATGGTAACCGTAAGAATGGCAACCACAAAAATATTGATATTGTAAGTCTGTCCGAATACCTTGGGAAACCAGCCTGCATGTGTGGACATGTTCAGCTTCCCGAGGCTGGATGCCTGACCTCTCATAACGTTCACGGCACATGCCACAAAGCTTGTTGCCACATAATTCATCATCAGGGTAAATAAGGTTTCATTGGTCTTCCACTTTGCCTTAAAGAACGCCGGGATCAGCCCCCAGATGCCACCGGCAAGGAGACTTGTCACAAGCATGACAAGAATCAGTATGGGACCCGGCAGGGTGTTTCCAAGGCTTACCATTACCAGCGCCGTCATGAGTGCGCCCATCAGTACCTGTCCTTCCGCACCGATATTCCAGAATTTCATCTTAAAGGCAGGAGCCAGTGCCACACCAATCAGAAGAAGGGATACCAGATCTCTCATGGCCCAGGAAAAGCGGATGGAGGAACCAAAGGTACCCTTCACCATAACACCGTATACGGAAAAAGGATTTAAGCCCGTTACAAAAAAGATGAACAGGGCATCCAGCACCAGCGCCAGCAGGACTGCCAAAACTCTGATCAGAATCTTGTGTCCCATGGAGGCATTGTCACGTTTTACCATTCGTATTAAGGGTTCTTTCACCACTACGTTACTCACCGCGTTCACCTTCCTTTTTCTGTAATTTGGTCATCAGCAGTCCGACCTGTTCCTTGGTTGCCGTCCTTCCGTCCACGATACCGTTTACCTGTCCTGCACAAAGTACCAGGATGCGGTCACACAGCTCCAGCAGAACATCCAGGTCCTCGCCCACATAGATGACTGCCACGCCCTTCTTCTTCTGCTGGTTCAAAAGGTCATAGATGGTATAGGAAGTATTGATGTCCAGTCCCCTGACCGCATAAGCCGTCATCAGCACTAACGGAGCTGCTGCAATCTCACGACCTACCAGTACCTTCTGTACATTTCCGCCGGAAAGTCTGGACACCGGTACATTGATATCCGGTGTTACCACACTCAGCTCTTTCTTAATCTGTTCTGCAAGGTTCTTGGGCTCTTTTCTGTTAACCAGAAAGCTTCTGCCGTTTTCGTAGCTTTTCAAAAGCATATTGCCCGTCATGCCCATGGAGCCTACAAGTCCCATACCCAGCCTGTCCTCCGGTACAAACGACATGTGAATACCGGCATTGCGGATCACCCGCGGATTCTTGCCGATGACCTCCATCGGCTTTTCATCCCCGTCTTTATTATAAAACTGAACGCTGCTGCCCGCCTCTGCAACCTGCAGACCGGCAATGGCTTCAAGCAGTTCCTTCTGACCGTTTCCGGATACACCGGCAACTCCTAAGATTTCTCCGCCGTAAGCATCAAAGGAAATATCCTTTAAAACCTCAATTCCTTCTTCGTTCATAACGGAAAGATGTCTGACCTCCAGGCGCTTCTTCGGATTTTCAGGCTCTTCTCTCTTTATGTTGAGTTCCACTTTATGGCCCACCATCATTTCCGTAAGGGTAGCTTCCGTTGCGTCTTTGGTCTCAACCGTCCCGACATATTCACCCTTTCTGAGAATGCTGACTCTGTCGGAAATCTCCAGCACCTCATGCAGCTTATGGGTAATGATGACCACCGCCTTGCCGTCCTTTTTCATATTTTTCATAACGGCAAACAGCTTCTGTGTCTCCTGGGGAGTCAGTACTGCTGTCGGTTCATCCAGAATCAGGATATCGGCACCTCTGTACAATACCTTAATGATTTCCAGCGTCTGCTTCTGGGATACGCTCATGGAGTACACCTTCTGGTCAAAATCCATTTCAAAATGATATTTATCACAGATTGCCTGTGCTTTTTTCCGCACTTCCTTCAAATCAAATTTTTCACTTTTTTCAAGTCCCAGCGCTATATTTTCCGTTGCCGTAAATACATCAATCAATTTAAAATGCTGGTGAATCATGCCGATTCCCATTTGATATGCATCTTTGGGAGAACGGATTTCTACGGGTTTCCCGTTTACCAGCACCTCTCCGGAGTCAGGATAATAAATTCCCGCGATCATATTCAGAAGTGTGGTCTTTCCGCTGCCGTTTTCACCCAGTAAAGCTAAAATTTCTCCCTTGCGGATCTCTAAAGATACATTCTTGTTGGCCACTACCTCACCAAAGGTCTTGGTCACATTGTTCAGCCTGATGGCACACTCCATATAATTAATCCTCCTCTTTTTATCACATACTCTGTGCTTTTCACAAAGTACATGCTGACCATGTATTCTCTGAAAAGCACAAAAGAGGACGTTTTGTGGTCCTC
>JBJFCA010000104.1:0-3661 GCA_051888725.1 Lachnospiraceae bacterium | reverse complement strand
TTTAAATCGGTGTACAGTTCTATATGAACCTCATTTATCTTGTAATAGACCTTGCCATCTGCTGAGAAGTTATTGCTTCCCGGAAGCAGATAACAGATAAATGGCGGCTCCGGTGATTCCCCTTCTGCAAAGTGATGGTATGCAAAAGGAACCAGCGTCTCATTTAAAATCTGCAATAATTCTTCCATTCTCTAACCTCTCAGTGCTCTTTCAATCTCTTCTTGTAACTGTCTGATACCATACTGTTCCGCCGATGCGATATGGGCTTTTCCCTCTACTCTGCCGCCATTCCTTTTGGCATGACCATATTCCAGAAGATGAGCAAGCTGATACCGGTTTTTGGAGTGAACCACCATAGTCAATGTCTGGGATGTCTCCCTGACCTTTTTGGCTGTCCAGCTCTTTGCATATTTCCCTGTATCCTCCGGAGCATTCGCCTTTATCTCCTTTCGGACTGTGGTACTGGCATGCTTCACAGCTTCCTTCATGTCATCCGTTGCAAGTTCTGCAAATACCGTGAGCTCTTGCATGATTACATCCGCCATCTCATTGATATTTACTGTAGACGCCATCCTTACCGCCTCGCTTTCTCACATCGGAACTTCAAAGATTTCTTTTTGTAATTCATGTGGTCAACTGAAAGAATGTTGTAAATCTCGCCACGGAACAAGATACGGCAACCTGTGGACACGATGTTCACAAGTTGTCTGCAATACCTGACTGTAAATGTGATACTTGCTCCATCTACTATCTGACCTGCTTCTGATTTCTCGTTCCCACCTTCCCCACCAATTGTGGCAAAACAGGAATAATAATCTTCCCATGCATTCTTACGGTTGCCGATGGCATCAGGAATATAAGCACTCTTCTGGAACAGGATTTTTTCATTTAACAAAGATACCTTCATCAGAATCCCTCCTGTCTGCACCCAAATAATAGGGAACGAAGTGATAACGTCAATGCATGGTGATCTGCCTCTTCCCTATGTTCATACATGTAAGCAACCGCATACATGACCGCAATCCTGGCACAAGGTTCTTCCTCAAAAGCATCCTCATCTGTAATTCTTGCTATATCCATACATAACATCTGGGCGGATTCCATGATATTACGGAGCAGAGCATCATCATCCTCAAAGTCCACGCGAAGATATTTTTTCATTTCGTCCAACGTTACTACCACATTTCCACCTCCGCACTTTGTCATCCATGAAAGATGGTGCCAGCCTAAGCCGACACCATCCAATCATCAGATTTAGGCACCCATCTTAAGTACCTGAACTGCTTCAGCAAGTACCAGCTTACCATCCACACGTTCCTTGGCAACAAAACCAACCATACCGTTTCCGGCAAAAAGTTCCTTAAGTTGTGCAAAAGAACGGACTCCACGGTCACCAATGTTGTAGTAGCTGAAATCACCAAAGGCAATAACAGGCTTACCTGCAGCAATGGTAGGAACATACGCAGAAGTCATTACCTCGTAACCAAAGAGTCTGTCCGGTTCTCCAGCCTGTAAAGAAGGCTGCCATAAATACTGACCGTTTTCATCTTTTAACTTACGGAGTGCCGCAATTGTCGCATCGTTCATGATGAATTTTGCTTTCTTACGGTAAGGACGCTTAAGCGCATACACCAGATTGATGATTTCATCTGCTGTAATCTCTGTTGCACTTGCAGCAGTCACACCAATCTCTCCGCCACCCTCTTCTGCAAAAATACCAAGAGGCTTGCCGGTACCGTCACCATTAAGGAACGCATCCTCTTCTGCATTTGCCAATGCTCTGGAGAACTGACGAATCAAATAATTCTCCAATCCAAACGCATTGTCATAAAGCAACTCTTCTGTAACCTTGACTGCCACATGAAGTTTATGGGCATCCAGATTGATCTGGTCAAACTTCGCATCACCAAAGGTTAATGCCTCGCCTTCGTCAATCCATGCTGCAGCCGGTTTAGAACCTGCAATGTTAATCTTGCGTTCTCCGCTGGTTGTAATAGTTGTACCAAGTCTACGGAAGATATTTTCCTCTTCCAGACCTTCAATCAATCTGGAATCATATTCTTCCGGTACAAGATAACCACCATCTGTATCAATACCCTCAGAAAGCACGTTTCTGATATTGCGGAAGTTGTTGCGGATTGCATGGAGCATTGCTTCCTTATATTCGTTGGAAGCACGACCAGTCTTTTTCTCCTGACCGCCGGCACCGTTCATAGGCTTACCGGTAAGAGGAGTATTCACAGGCTTATTCAGTTCTGCTTCCATAGCCTCCATCTCTTCCATACGTGCAATCTCAGCAGTATAGTTCTGTACTTTCTGCTCCATCTCTGCATAAGTCGCTGCATCCTCAGCGGATAACAGACCATCCTTATCACGTTTTGTTTCCACGAAAGCCTTTGCAGCTTCCCAAGCTTTGTTTCTTTTTTCTCTCAGTTCTAAAATAGTCATTGTAGATTACCTCCAATTTTTTAATAAATTAAGCCGACTCATCAGCGAATCGGCTTTGACTTTGGTACTGTTTTCAGTTTCATTTTTCTGCTGTATCTTGCATTTCTCGGCAATCTTATCCATTAAGGAATTGACCACCGCAGTCTTTGAATACAGCATGGATACCTGTGGCATTTCCATATCGTCCACGGCATCCTTTCTCTGGATAACTTCATCCGCAAATCCAAGCTCAATGGCTTTGTTTGCGTCCATCCATGTTTCAGCATCCATCAGATGTGCCAGTTTTGTTCTGGACAATCCGGTTTTCAGCTCATAGGCATTGATAATGGAATCTTTCACACTGGAAAGCATATCAATGGCTCTTTGCATCTCTTCGGAATCGCCAAAAGCAATGGTCATCGGATTGTGAATCATCATCATGGATACCGGAGACATCAGCACCGTATCACCGGCCATGGCAATGACCGAAGCTGCGGATGCCGCAATCCCATCAATCTTGACTGTAACCTTGCCCTCGTACTCACGGAGCATGTTGTAAATCTGGGCAGCAGCCACACAATCGCCACCGGGCGAATTGATCCAGACCGTAATGTTGCCATTCCCATCCATCAATTCTTCCTTGAACATCTGCGGTGTTACATCATCATCAAACCAGCTATCCTCTGCGATGGTGCCGTTTAGGAACAGTGTTCTCTCCACCGTTTCCATCTGTGTCTCCTGATTCAGAACCTTTTGGTTCTTCCACTTCCAAAACTTCTTCATTCGGTTCGTTCTCCTTTCCCGCAAATATTCCTGCGTCTTTTAATTTGGTCATATTCCCGTTGATAAGGTACAAATCGCCACCTTCCTCTTCCGGAATACGGTCAAGATTTTCAAGTTCCCTGATATCATTAGCACTCATCCAACCGTTCTGTCTGCCGATGGCATAACCATTCATACGGCTCTGATAATCACCACGGAGCAACCCATCCACATTGAACTTGACAAAGTATTGTGTTTTTTCATCCGCAGAAAATAAGGAACGGACAATAGCCTGTTCCCACCTTGCAACCCAAGGGTCTAAGGTATATTTCACGAACTCCAAAGACTGCTGCTCTATATTAGAAAAGCTCGACTTCTCCAAATCCCCGACCATGTGTGGCGGAACTCGGAAAATTCGAGCTATTTCATTTATCTGAAATTTTCTTGTTTCTAAAAACTGTGCCTGTTCCGG
>JBJFCA010000103.1:0-17780 GCA_051888725.1 Lachnospiraceae bacterium | reverse complement strand
TTTAAGAAGCTTTGTATGCAGAATAAATTAAATCTCCTGAATGCCTCTGTCCGGCATTTAGGGACCGACATTAACTTTATTGTACTGGAAAACCTGTTTCAGGAGCTGAAAGACAAAGTGACGTTTTTCTTTGACACGCCGGTGAAATCCGTAAGCATCTGCGAGGATGGCTATCAGGCAGATTGTGAAAACGGAACCTATACCTGTAAAAAGTGTATTATATCCGTAGGAAGAAGCGGCAGCAAGTGGATGGAACAGGTCTGCAGGGATATGGAGATTCCCACAAAGTCCAACCGCGTGGATATCGGTGTCCGGGTAGAACTTCCCGCAGTGATTTTCTCTCATTTAACCGATGAACTCTATGAGAGCAAGATCGTTTACCGCACGGAGAAATTTGAAGATAACGTAAGAACCTTCTGTATGAACCCTTACGGAATCGTGGTCAATGAAAATACAAACGGCATTGTGACTGTCAACGGACACAGTTATGAGGACGAAAGCCTTAGGACAGAGAATACCAATTTTGCACTTCTTGTGGCAAAACATTTCTCGGAACCCTTTGAAGACAGCAACGGATACGGGGAAAGCATTGCCAGACTGTCCAATATGTTAGGCGGCGGTGTCATCGTCCAGCGTTTCGGGGATCTGGTACGGGGCAGGAGAAGCAATGCCAAGAGAATCGAAGAAGGGCTTGTTAGACCTACGCTGGCTGCCACACCCGGTGATTTAAGTCTGGTGCTGCCCAAAAGAATCCTGGACGGCATCATGGAAATGATTTACGCGCTTGACAAGATTGCACCGGGAACAGCCAATGACGATACGCTGCTGTATGGTGTGGAAGTGAAATTCTATAATATGGAAGTGGAGATTGATGAACACCTGGAGACCCGGTATAAGGGGCTGTATGTAATCGGCGACGGCAGCGGCATTACCCACTCCCTGTCCCATGCATCTGCAAGCGGTGTTTTTGTGGCAAGAGAGATTGCCGGCAGTAATTCATAAAAAGATAACAGGAAAGAAGGCATAAGCATGAAGATAGCAGCAGTGATTGTTGTAGCTGTAGTTCTTTTGTTGGCAGCACTTTATTTTTTGATGCTGATGCCCAGAATGCTTCATAAACCGGATAAAGCGCCGTTTATGGGCTGGCTTTACGCACACAGAGGACTCCATGACAACGGGGCACAGGCTCCGGAGAATTCCATGGCGGCGTTTCGAAAGGCAGTGGAAGCAGGCTACGGGATAGAACTGGACATTCAGCTAACTAAGGATAAGGTACCGGTCATTTTTCACGATTTCACGTTACTGAGAATGTGCGGGGAACCGGGAAAGGTATCCGACTACACTTATGAAGAGCTGCAGGCATTTCGGCTGGCAAAGAGCAATGAAACGATTCCGAGGCTGTCCGACTTCTTAAAACTGGTGGACGGCAGGGTGCCGTTTGTGCTGGAATACAAGATGCCGGGCAACAGTACCGAGGTCTGTAAGATTGCAGATGCATTGCTTTCGGAATACAAGGGAAATTACTGCATTGAATCCTTTCATCCGCTGGTGCTTTTATGGTACAGGCGCCACAGAAAGGAAATCATGCGGGGACAGCTCTCCGACAACTTTGTCAAAGACGGGGAAAAGGAGCTTCCCGCCATTATGTATTTCCTGCTTCACAATATGCTGTTTGACTTTCTGGCAAAGCCGGATTTTATTGCCTATAACCACCGGTATTACAGAGATTTGTCCAGACAGATCCTGCGGTATGTTTACGGCACACTTTCCGTGGCATGGACCATCAAAAGCGAAGAGGAACTGAAAGAACGGAAAGAGGATTTTGACCTGTTTATCTTTGACAGTTTTGTACCGGATCCGGCTACGGTAAAGTAGCGAAAGTAAATTGTAAAATTCGTCAAATTAAATGAAAAACAGGCACTTGATTTTTGCAGAATGCACAAAAGTGTTTTTCGAAAAAAAGTTTTGAATTAAATATCTTGATATATTCCGGGCAAATTGATAAAATGGATAAGAATTAAGCACAGAAAAGGGCTTATTGCGTTTTTTTTGTGCTTGAAAATAGTTTTATAAATCTATAAAGGAGAAAACAAACATGAAAAAATGGGTGTACTTATTTACCGAAGGTAACGCAAACATGCGTGAACTTCTCGGCGGTAAGGGTGCTAACCTTGCAGAAATGACCGGTCTTGGTCTTCCTGTTCCCCAGGGTTTCACAATTACCACAGAAGCTTGTACTCAGTACTATGAGGACGGCAGAGAAATCAATGAAGAGATTCAGGCGCAGATCAATGAATACATTGTAAAGATGGAGGAGATTACCGGTAAGAAGTTCGGTGACACAGAGAACCCTCTGCTTGTTTCCGTTCGTTCCGGTGCAAGAGCTTCCATGCCCGGTATGATGGATACCATCTTAAACCTTGGTTTAAATGAAACCGTTGTAGAAGTAATTGCCAAGAAGTCCGGCAATCCCCGTTGGGCTTGGGACTGCTACAGAAGATTCATTCAGATGTACTCTGACGTAGTTATGGAAGTTGGTAAGAAGTATTTTGAAGAGCTCATCGATCAGATGAAAGCAAAGAAGGGCGTTACCTACGATGTGGAACTGACCGCTGAAGACTTAAAGGAACTTGCTTCCCAGTTCAAGGCTGAATACAAAGAGAAGATCGGTGCTGATTTCCCCGATGATCCTAAGGAACAGCTGATGGGCGCCATCAAAGCCGTATTCCGTTCCTGGGACAACCCTCGTGCAAACGTTTACCGTCGTGACAACGATATCCCTTACTCCTGGGGTACTGCCGTAAACGTACAGTCCATGGCTTTCGGTAACATGGGTGATGACTGTGGTACCGGTGTTGCTTTCACAAGAGATCCGGCTACCGGCGAGAAGAAGCTGATGGGTGAATTCCTTGTAAACGCACAGGGCGAAGACGTTGTTGCCGGTGTTCGTACACCTATGCCTATCGCAGAGATGGCAGAGAAATTCCCTGAAGCATTTGCTCAGTTCAAGACTGTTTGCGAAACTCTGGAAAATCACTACAGAGATATGCAGGATATGGAATTTACCGTTGAAAACAAGAAGCTTTACATGCTGCAGACCAGAAACGGTAAGAGAACAGCTCAGGCTGCATTAAAGATTGCATGTGACCTGGTTGACGAAGGTATGAGAACCGAGAAGGAAGCAGTTGCCATGATCGATCCTCGTAACTTAGACACCCTGTTACATCCCCAGTTCGATGCTAAGGCTCTGAAGGCTGCAACCCCCATGGGCAAAGGTCTTGGCGCATCTCCGGGTGCTGCATGCGGTAAGATCGTATTTACAGCAGAAGATGCAGAAGTTTGGGCAGCTAAGGGCGAGAAGGTTGTTCTGGTTCGTCTGGAGACCTCTCCTGAAGATATTACCGGTATGAAGGTATCCCAGGGTATCTTAACCGTTCGTGGCGGTATGACCTCCCATGCAGCAGTAGTTGCACGTGGTATGGGTACCTGCTGTGTATCCGGATGCGGCGACATCGCTATGGATGAAGCAAACAAGAAATTCACACTTGCCGGCAAGGAATTCCATGAAGGAGATTATATCTCCATCGATGGTTCCACAGGTAATATTTATGACGGCCAGATTCCTACCGTAGATGCAACCATCGCAGGTGAATTCGGCAGAATCATGGCTTGGGCAGATAAGTACAGAAAGCTGAAAGTACGTACCAATGCAGATACTCCTTCCGATGCAAAGAAAGCTCGTGAGCTTGGTGCAGAAGGTATCGGTCTTTGCCGTACAGAGCATATGTTCTTCGAGGAAGACAGAATTGCTGCTTTCCGTGAAATGATTTGCTCCGATACAGTAGAAGAAAGAGAAGCAGCTCTGGATAAGATTCTTCCTTATCAGCAGGGTGACTTCGAGAAATTATATGAAGCTCTGGAAGGATGTCCTGTTACCATCCGTTTCCTGGATCCGCCTCTTCATGAATTCGTTCCTACCGAAGAAGCTGATATTGAGAAGCTGGCTAAGGCACAGGGTAAATCCGTTGAGACCATCAAGAACATCATTGCTTCCCTGCATGAGTTCAACCCTATGATGGGTCACAGAGGATGCCGTCTTGCAGTTACCTATCCTGAAATTGCAAAGATGCAGACCAAGGCTGTTATCCGTGCAGCTATCAATGTAAAGAAGGCACATCCGGATTGGAACGTTAAGCCTGAAATCATGATTCCTCTGGTATGTGAGGTAAAGGAACTTAAGTACGTTAAGAAGGTAGTTGTAGAAACCGCTGACGCTGAAATCGCAGCAGCAGGTGCTGATCTGTCCTACGAAGTAGGTACCATGATCGAGATCCCGAGAGCAGCTCTGACCGCTGATGAAATCGCTAAGGATGCTGACTTCTTCTGCTTCGGTACCAACGACTTGACACAGATGACCTTCGGCTTCTCCCGTGATGATGCAGGTAAGTTCTTAAATGCATACTATGATGCAAAGATCTTCGAGAACGATCCGTTCGCTAAGCTGGATCAGACCGGTGTCGGCAAGCTGATGGATATGGCTATCAAGCTTGGCAAGCCTGTTAATCCTAAGCTTCATGTTGGTATCTGTGGTGAGCACGGCGGAGATCCTTCTTCCGTTGAGTTCTGCCATAAGATCGGCTTAGACTATGTATCCTGCTCACCTTTCCGTGTACCTATTGCACGTCTGGCAGCAGCACAGGCAGCGATTGCTGATGAGAAATAATCTAAGCAGGTAAATTAATAATCAGCTTAAATAAAGGGAAGTAGCGCGGTTTTGCGTTACTTCCTTTTTTTTATATATTCTTAATGTATTTTTTCCTGTTTTATGGTATTCTATTTATCAGTGAGTAAAACAATTACCGGGGGAGCTTTTCCATGAAAGAATTCAGTGAAGAAAAGATACAGAGAAGAAGGAGGCTGTCTTCCTTTCAGATCATTATTCTGGGGTTTGCCGGCGTGATTCTGCTTGGCGCCCTGCTTTTGATGCTGCCGCTTTCTACGGCGGAGGGGGTAGTAACACCCTTTCATGAAACTCTGTTTACTGCCACATCCGCTGTGTGCGTGACGGGACTCGTGGTACAGGATACGGGCAGCTATTGGTCTGTATTTGGGCAGGCAATCATTATTACTATGATCCAGATAGGCGGTCTGGGTGTGGTGACCGTGGCAGCGGCTTTTACCATGTTGTCCGGAAAGAAAATATCACTGATGCAGCGAAGTACCATGCAGGAGGCCATTTCCGCACCGCAGGTCGGCGGAATTGTGAGATTGACCGGATTTATCATAAAGGGTACTTTTTTGGTAGAGTTGATTGGTGCCCTGGCACTGATGCCGGTATTCTTAATGGACTATGGACCAAAGGGTATCTGGATGTCATTCTTTCACTCCATATCTGCTTTCTGTAATGCCGGCTTTGATTTGATGGGAACGGGGGATAACCGGTTTGCCTCTATGACCGGATACATGGGAAATACAGCAATCAATGTGATACTGATACTGCTCATTTTGGTTGGCGGACTTGGCTTTCAGACCTGGGTGGATATCGGACAAAAGAAGCATCATGCGAAAAAGTACACATTGCAGACAAAGGTCATCCTGGTAACTTCTGTCGTATTGATTTTATTTCCGGCAATTTTCTTTTTCTGTTACGAATTTGACGGTATGCCGCTGAAGGAAAGAATTTTAACATCTGTTTTCCAGGCCGTGACCCCCAGAACAGCCGGATTTAACACGACAGACCTGACACAGATGCAGGGTGCCTCCAAGGTTGTGATGATCTTCCTGATGCTGGTGGGCGGCGCTCCCGGGTCTACCGCAGGCGGTATGAAGATTACGACGATTGCGGTTTTGTTTGCCAATATGATTGCGACCTTGAGACAAAAAGAAGACATACAGGCGTTTGGCAGAAGAATTGAGGAAGAGGCAGTCAAGACAGCCGGTGCAATATTACTTTTATACATGACATTAAGTGTGGGAGGAGCCATTGCCATCAGTGTAGCAGAGGGACTGCCCATCGGAGACTGTCTGTTTGAGACGGCTTCCGCAGTGGCTACCGTGGGTCTGACATTAAATGTGACCCCGGGGCTTGGCACTTTTTCGCAGGTGATTCTGATCTTTTTGATGTTTATGGGAAGAGTGGGATGCCTGACCTTAATCTATGCTACATTTTCACGCAATAAACAAAATTTTGTAAGACTTCCACAGGAAAAAATTATGGTGGGTTAAAGGAGAAGATAGTATGAAAAGTATTTTATTGATTGGTCTTGGACGTTTTGGAAAACATGTTGCCCTGCACTTAAATCAGCTGGGACATGAGGTGATGGCAGTAGATACGGATGAAGAAAGAATTAACGAAGTACTTCCGTATGTGACCAATGCACAGATTGGGGACAGTACCAATCAGGAGTTTTTAAAGTCACTGGGCATTGGCAATTATGATGTGTGTATTGTGACGATTGCGAAAGATTTTCAGAATTCACTGGAGACCACATCTTTACTTAAGGAACTGGGAGCCAAAATGGTGGTATCCCGTGCGGAACGTGATGTACAGGTGAAGTTCCTGCTTCGAAACGGTGCGGATGAAGTGGTTTATCCGGAAAAACAGATTGCAAGATGGACTGCTATCCGTTATACGGCAGATCACGTGCTGGATTATATCAGCGTGGATGACAGCCATGCGATTTTTGAAGTGGAAGTACCCAAAGACTGGGTTGGAAAAAGTATCGGACAGATTGATGTCCGTAAAAAATACAGCATTAATATCCTTGCAATCAAGAGAAACGGAAAAATGAGCATAACCTTCAGCCCTGAAACCGTTTTGGAAGAGGATATTTCCTTACTTGTACTGGGTGAATATAAAACCCTGCAGAAGTGTTTTCATATTTAATTTATAAGAGGGACGCATTCATAAGAGGGATTCAGGCAGTTTAAAAAAGAGGGGGAAAATGAAATGAAATTACTGGGAAATATTTTATGGTTTCTGTTCGGCGGGCTGATCAGCGGTTTGAGCTGGTGCGTTGCCGGGCTTTTATGGTGTATTACGATTATCGGGATTCCCGTTGGTGTGCAGTGTTTTAAATTTGCAGGGCTGGCTTTCTGGCCCTTTGGCAAGGAAGTGGTGTACAGCGGCGGTGTGGGTTCCCTCCTGCTGAACATTATCTGGATTATCATATCGGGTATTCCCCTGGCACTGGAACATGTGTGCTGGGGCCTGCTTCTGTGTGTGACCATTGTGGGGATTCCGTTTGGCTTACAGCATTTTAAGATGGCGAAGCTGGCATTGATGCCTTTTGGCGCAAAAGTGGTATAAAAGGAGACAACTTCATGTTGACACAATTTGCAAGAACGGAATTACTGCTTGGAAGTGATGCCGTGGAAAAGCTGAAAACACAGAGGGTAGCGGTTTTCGGTATCGGCGGCGTAGGCGGCTATGTATGTGAAGCACTGGTGAGAAGCGGTATCGGCGCATTTGATTTGATTGATGACGACAAGGTGTGCCTGACAAACTTAAACAGACAGATTATTGCGACCAGAAAGACCATCGGCAAGTATAAAACGGATGTGATGAAGGAAAGAATTTTAGATATCAATCCGGAAGCGGATGTCAGGGTCCGGCATTGTTTCTTTCTGCCGGAAAATGCAGAGGAATTCCCTTTTTCGGAATATGATTATGTGGTAGATGCCGTGGATACCGTGACGGCCAAGATTGCACTTGTCATGAAGGCACAGGAAATGAATGTGCCTATAATAAGCAGTATGGGTGCAGGCAATAAATTGGACGGCAGTCAGTTTAAGGTAGCGGATATCTATCAGACAAAAGTGTGTCCGCTGGCCAAAGTGATGCGGCGTGAATTAAAAAGGCGCGGTGTGAAAAAACTAAAGGTGGTCTATTCGGAAGAGATGCCCACAAGACCTGTAGAGGATTTGGCTATCAGCTGCAGGACGAACTGCGTCTGCCCGCCGGGTGCACAGCATACCTGTACAGAGCGGCGCGATATCCCGGGCAGTGTGGCGTTTGTTCCTTCCGTGGCAGGCCTGATTATGGCAGGTGAGGTGGTCAAAGACCTCTGTAAAAAAGAAGATTAATCAAAGGAGCAGGAATATGAATCAGGGAAAAAGTATTGCAATCCCTTCTGTTTTAAAGATCGGAAAGGGGACATTGGATCATATCGGGGAATACTTAAAGGATGCAGACTTCGGGCAGGTTGTGATTTATTTTGGAAATGGCCTGATCGATTTATTTGGCATGCGTGTCATGGATTCCCTAAAGGAAGCTGGAATACAGGTCAGGGAATACCGGGAACTGGATTCCGTCAATATAGATGACATTATTACGCTGGCATTCAATCTGCCGAGTCACGTACAGGCAGTGATTGCCATTGGCGGAGGAAAAGTGATTGATGCAGGAAAATATGCGGCATTCCTACGCAATCTGCCTTTTATCAGTGTACCTACGTCCAGCTCCAGCGATGGGTTTTCCAGTGCTTCCGCTTCTTTGCTGGTGGATGGAAAAAGAACCTCCGTACCGGCGAGAATGGCATATGGTATTATAGTGGATACGGAAGTCATTAAGACGGCACCGGAAAAGTTTATTTATTCCGGTATCGGCGATATGGTGTCCAAGATCACGGCAATTTATGACTGGATCTATGAAGGGCAGCAGGGGGTAAGCGTCCCCAATGACGTGGCTATCATGATTGCCAAGAAAGCAGTGAACAGCTTTGTAAGGACCCCGTATACCAGTATTAAGGATGACCTGTTTTTACGGGAACTTTTAGATTCTCTTGCCATGAGCGGCATTGCCAATGAAATTGCCGGGGGCAGCGCACCTACAAGCGGCAGTGAACATCTGATTTCCCACGCACTGGATAAAATACTGGAGGTTCCGCAGCTTCACGGTATTCAGGTCGGCATTGCCACCTATATTATGAGCAAGGTACACAATCACCGTTATATCAGGGTAAATCAGGTGCTTACGGATACCGGTTTCTGGGCATATGCAAAGACCCTTAAGATGAAGCGGGAGGATTTCCTTAAGGCAATTGATATGGCACCGGGGATCAAACCCTACAGACATACCTATCTGCATGAGGAAAAATACCGCGAGATGGCGAAGCAGATTGTCATGGAAGACGAGGTCTTAAGAGATATTCTGGTGGATTAAGAGAACAAAGAACGAAGAACAAAGAACAGAGAGGAATAAGCACAGTGACGGAAAAAATCAGCCTGAATGAAGGTTTCACCTTAAAAGTACTGGGAGAGAATGTATATTGTATTCCGGAGAAAGAGATGGAAGCCCGGGTGCCGGGAAGCGTGTATGGTACACTGCTTGAAAAGGGATTGATTCCGGATCCCTATTTTAGAGAAAATGAACTGACAGCCACAAAACTGATGGAAAATGATTTTGAATACCGCAGGGAATTTGATGTTACAGACGAATGTTTGTCAGCGGATGGGCTTTTCCTGGTGTTTGAAGGCATTGATACGTTGTCAGATATCTATTTAAATGAAGAAAAAATCGGGAGCACGGACAATATGCATCTGTGCTATGAATTTGATGTGCTGCACAGATTAAAAAAGCAGAACAATGTGCTCCGGGTGGTGTTGCATTCCCCCATCCGTTATATCCGGGAAGAAAATGAGAAGGTCTACTGCGGCGGCAGTGAAGAGTGCATGGAAGGCTTCCCGCACCTTAGGAAGGCACACTGCATGTTTGGCTGGGACTGGGGTCCCAGACTGCCGGATGCCGGAATCTTCAGACCGGTGTATTTGCGGAAAGTGGACAGGGCAAGAATTGACAGTGTTTATATTACACAGGAGCATAAGGACGGAAAGGTAACGCTTTCTTTCAAAACGGATATTATCAATCTGACCCGGTCGACAACGGATTTAAGGATTACCGTTACTTCTCCGCGGGGAAAAGAATACCTGCAGCAGGCAGATGGCAGTATCCTGATCGAAGATCCACAGCTCTGGTGGCCAAACGGCTATGGAGAGCAACCGTTATATACGGTAAAAGCTGAACTGTCTGAAGGTGGCGTCAGATTGGACACCTGGGAGAGAAAAATCGGTCTGCGTACCGTGACGGTGGATACCGGAGAGGATGAATGGGGACACCGCTTTGCCCATAAGGTAAACGGACAGCTGATTTTTGCCATGGGCGCCGATTACATACCGGAGGACAATCTCCTTTCCCGTGTGACAGAAAAAAGGACGGCAAAACTTCTTTCAGATTGCAAAGAAGCACATTATAACACCATAAGGATCTGGGGCGGCGGTTATTATCCGGATGATTACTTTTACGAGATCTGCGATGAACTGGGTCTTTTGGTTTGGCAGGATTTTATGTTTGCCTGTGCGTCTTATGAACTGGACGAAGCGTTTGACCACAATATCCGGGAGGAGATCAGACAGAATGTAAGAAGACTGCGCCATCACGCCTGTCTGGCACTCTGGTGCGGTAATAACGAGATGGAGACGCAGACTCTGGATAAATGCTGGAAACCTTCAGCAAAACAGGTTGCGGACTATATCAAGATATTTGAATATATCATTCCCTCTGTGGTAAAGGAGGAAGATCCGAATGCCTTTTACTGGCCTTCTTCTCCTTCGTCGGGCGGAAACTACGACAATCCATGGGATGAGAACAGGGGAGATGCCCATTACTGGGATGTATGGCACGGCGGAAAGCCGTTTACGGAGTATCGCAAGTTCTATTTCCGGTACCTGTCGGAGTTTGGATTCCAGTCTTTCCCCTGCCTGAAAACCGTGGAAAGCTTTACGTTACCGGAAGACCGGAATATTTTTTCACGCGTGATGGAAATGCATCAGCGAAACAGGGCAGCAAACGGAAAAATCATCGAATATCTGGCGCAGACCTATCGGTATCCTTCTGATTTTGACAGACTTCTTTATGCCTCCCAGCTTCTGCAGGCAGAGGCTATCCAGTACGGCGTAGAGCATTTCCGCAGATACCGGGGCAGATGTATGGGCACTATTGTGTGGCAGTTAAACGACATCTGGCCGGTGGCTTCCTGGGCAAGTATCGATTACTTTGGCAGATGGAAAGCCCTTCATTATGCGGAGAAAAAGATGTTTGCACCCATCCTGTTGTCCTGTGAGGAAACAGGAGAGTTAAGCGAACGGCCCTTCTGCATTGCAGAACGGAGAACACCGATTGAAAAGAGCGTCCGCTTCCATGTGGCAAATGAAACATGGGAGACGGTCAGGGGACAGATTTTCTGGGAACTTCGTACACCGGATGCGCGGATTAAAAAACAAGGCGTGATTCTTGTGGAAGTCCCTTCCTTTGACGGGCGTTTTACAGACCGGATCGATTTCTCCGACGAGGATGAGCAAAACTGTTATGTCAGCTACAGACTGCTTGAGGAGGGATGCTTAGCAGATGGAAGTTTAGCAGATGGAAGTTTAGCAGATGGACACTTAGCAGAGGGATGCTTAGCAGATGGACACTTAGCAGATGGACACTTGATTTCTGAGGGAACTACGCTATTTACACCGCCGAAGCATTTTAACTTTATGGACCCGCTTCTTACGCTTAGTGTGGAGGACGGAAAAATCACCGTCGCAGCAAAGGCTTACGCAAAAAGTGTGGAGATTGTACCGCTTGACGGGGAAGCCAGATTTTCGGATAACTATTTTGACTTAAATGGCGACAGTAAAACAATTACTGTCATAGAAGGGGATGCGACTGCATTCCGGGTCAGAAGTGTATATGATATCGGTATGTAATTGAAGAAAATTGCTTTTCAGCAGATAAAACGATAAAGGGATTCATTTTATCTGTTCCATATTAAGGAAAATTGCTTATAAATACATTTATTGCGTCAATTTTATAGGTTCTGATGTAGAGAGTTTGACCTATAAGGCTACAAAATTACTGTGCCTTATAGGTCAAATTGCGCTTTATTGGTCATATAAATTTGACAAGATATGAATTTTATATGTATCGCACTGCTCAAGAGCCGGTATACCCGCTGCAATGCGCCCGGGATTACCCTCTTGCCCCGCGCAAATGCGACAAGTGGCCCGGTAAATGCACCCCGGAACACCTCTCGCCCCGCGCAAATGCGACAAGGAGCTCAGTAAATGCGACAGGGAGACCGGTAAATGCTACAAGCGGCTTGGCGAGTACAACAAGCGGCTCGGCGAATTTCCCGGATTATGCCCTGTAGAAAGAGGGAAGGGTTTCCAATGTAATCACATAAGGATGGTTATAGATATAATTTATGTATTCCGGAGAATTCTGCTCATGAATATGCATGGTGTGCCAGGTTAAAAACCAGCACCACCCGATATTTTTGGCAATCATTTCTGCCGGGTCGGGAATGGGACCGTTTTCATGATGGGCTATGGGCATTTTCTTTGCAGTTTCCCGTTTCAGAAAATGGTATAGCTCTTCATGAATGCCTTCCGAATAAGCGTCACCGCCGATGACATCCACATATTCGTCTCCCGGATACCAGCCGGTGTGCATTTCATGGGAGTAGCCTAAGACCCAGATTAAGTTATGAAGCCCGTGATGGTTCACATACCGGTCATACATCAGACGCCAGAGGCTTTTGAAGGCTTCAGGGCCGCCCTTTCCCCACCAGAACCAGGCTCCGTCAAACTCATGAAGCGGCCGGAACAGTACGGGAATGTCCGCATCCTGCAATTCTTTCAGTGCTTCGGCCGTAGTATCCAGATTCTGAAGCAGCCCGTTATTAAGTGCAGTGCCGGGGGTGAGCAGTTCTTCCATGTCCACGGACTCCTGGCTGGAAGGATATCCAACACCAAAGGGCGGTATTCCCCAGTGCCAGCAGATGGATACGATGCCCCCTTTTTGAAACCAGTCTCTGGCCCTTGCATTGACACCGGCAAAATCATTTTCAATATAATCAAGTCCCAAAATGGCAGGCTGCTTGCCGCTGCACACCCTGATATGTGCCAGTTCGTCTCCGCATGTTTTGTCACAGGGGCATTCCTGCTGACCGGACAATATGGCTTTGCCGTTTATGGACTGCAGAAAATCGTACAGATCCCGGGCACGTTTCCCGGCTTTTTTGTCTGTGAGTGGTATTCCTTGATGGTTCATAAAAAAATCCTTTCGCGTTCTTGATATTTATGGTCCTGAATTTTATGGTCCTGATTTTTATCAGTGTAACATAGATAGCTTAAAATAGAAAGAACTTTAGGTTACAAAACTTAAAATAAGTTAAATTAAGTTAAAATACTTAAAAATATAGGCTAACAATTGGGTTAAAGCGCGTAAATTAATTGTAAAATAAATATAAAAATGAAATAAACAATAAAAAAATACACAATTTTAACAATTTACATAAAATGATAGAAAATAAAATATGCACAAAAAGTACAAATAAATATTAGCCAAAACGACAAAATGCATAAATAGTATTGCGGTTTTTATGAATTTATAGTAAGATTGCTATATAAGTTAAAAGAACTTAAAAGAACTTAAAAATTACCACCGACTATTGCAGCACAGATGGGAGCAATTATGAAAAAAGGCGGAAAAGCAATCCGTATCGGAATCAGTACGGTATTGGGGTTTTCACTTCTGGGATGCGGACAGACCGCAGGAGAGGTGACTCCGCAGACAGAAGAGTACATACCGGAAGTCATCGGAGTATATGAAGCAGAGGAAGCAGCGGGCACTGGAAATGTGAAGGCTGCTGTTTCGCCTGTAAAAAGCGGCTATTCCGGAACGGGATATGTGGAAGGCTTTGAGAATGATAATGACGCCTGCACCTTTGAGGTTGCGGTACCTGAAAGCGGTTTTTATGATCTGCATTTTATCAGTGCCGGCATTGGCGGAGAAAAAGATAATTATGTCATGATTGACGGGGAGTCTGCAGGAACTATTCACACCGCAAAGACAGAGTTTGAGGATTCTACACTGGACAGAGTGTATATGGAAGCAGGCACTCATGAAATCAGTATCGTGAAATACTGGGGGTGGATCAGTCTGGACTGCTTGAAGGTGACGGTATCACAACCGGTTTCCTCTTCTATATATAAGGTGGATGCACCATTGTGCAACAAAAAAGCATCCGAGGAGGCCAGACGGCTTTACAGCTTCCTACTGGATAATTACGGTGAAAAGTTCATATCGGGTCAGTTCTGTGATACAGGGCAATTCGGCAAGGAATTTCAGGTAATAAAGAATGCGACGGGAAAGACGCCTGCGGTGCTGGGACTGGATCTCATGGAATACACACCTTCCAGAGTAGAGAAAGGGTCCAAGGGAACTTCCATAGAGCTTGCAAAGAGCTTTTGGGAAAACGGTGGCATTGTTACCTTCTGCTGGCACTGGAATGCGCCCACCAAGTACATCACCGGACAATGGTACAGCGCTTTTTATACCGATTCCACCAATATTGATCTGGGAAAGATCATGTCGGGAGAAGATCAGGAAGGATATGATCTTCTGATGCAGGATATCGACGCGATTGCCGAACAGCTTCTGATTCTGAAAGAAGCAAAGGTGCCAATCCTTTTCAGACCGCTTCATGAAGCAAGCGGCGGATGGTTCTGGTGGGGAGACAGCGGACCGGATGCATACAAACAGCTTTACATTCTTTTGTATGATAAGCTGACAAATGAGTACGGACTCGACAATCTGATCTGGGTATGGAACGGCCAGGATGCAGAGTGGTATCCGGGAGACGAATATGTGGATATCATCGGAGAGGATATCTACCCGGGAGAAAGAGTCTACCAGTCACAGATTTCTTCTTATCTGAATGCGGCGACAAATTACAGCACGGAAAACAAGATGGTATACCTGACCGAAAACGGCTGCCTGTTTGACCCGGATCTGGCAAGGAGAGACGGTGCCATGTGGGGCATGTGGTGTACCTGGTCGGGGGAATTTGTTGCAAAGGATGCGGCATTGTTCCAGTTGAGTGAGCAGTATACGGAAGAGTCCATGCTAAAGAAGGTGTATGAGGACGAAGATGTCATTACACTGGAGGATTTACCGGATTTAAAAAGCTATAAAATACGTAAAGGATTATAATTAAGAAAAGAAAGAGGTATCACTATGAAGCGATGGGAAACCGGCAAAAAAATCATAGCGCTTGCATTAACCGTTGCCATGGCAATGACCCTGCTTCCTGTTACGGGGCTGGAAGGATATGCCAAGACAGAAATGCTAATGGATGATTTTGATGACATCATCAGTACCTACAACATTGATCCTTCCATTCCTTCTTATAAGGAATATATAAAGGAACATGAAGGGGAAAAGAAACCTGACAGGGTGATTGAGATTCCTGCAGGTGATTATGTAAGATACGAGGAGAGCGACGCACCGGCGACTCCGGAAGTTTACACCGATTTTGAGGGAATGGAAGGAGCAAGCGTTCTGACCAGCGAAGATTCCCTGATCGAGTTTGAGGTTGACATTCCGGAAAGCGGACTTTACAACGTGACAGTCGTGTATTATCCCGTGGAAGGCAAAAACTCTGATATAGAAAGAAGCTTCTTCGTGGATGGGGAACTTCCTTTTGCAGAGCTTTCTCTTTTGTCATTCATGAGAGTCTGGGCTAATTTTGGCGACTCTTCTTATGTAAATGAAGACGGCGTAACCGTAATTGAATGGGCCAGTGATAATCAGGGGAATGATGTAAAGCCCAAGACAAAAGAAATTCCCGAATGGCAGAGCAGATATCTTTATGACAGCAACGGTTACATCACAGAGCCTCTTTCCGTTTATTTTGAAGCAGGTACCCATACGGTTTCCATGGTTTCCTTAAAGGAGCCCATGCTGATCAACAAACTGATCTTAAGCAATGAGGGCGATGCAAAGCCTTATGAAGAGGTTAAGGCAGCGTGGGATGCACAGGGCGCAAAAGATACCAGCGGTATCCATATTGTGCTGGAAGGTGAATATGCCTCCAAGACTTCCTCCCAGATGCTTTATCCGCAGCAGGACCAGTCTTCTCCTTCTGTTTCTCCGGCCAGCGCCAAAAGGCTGTTGAACAATTCCATCGGCGGCAACTCCTGGAGACTGGTTGGCCAGTGGATTGAATGGGACTTTGATGTACCGGAAGACGGTTATTACGATATTACCCTTTACGACAAACAGAACTTTTCAAGAGGTATCCATGTTTCCAGACGTATTACCATTGACGGAGAAGTTCCTTTTGCCGAAATGACAGATTATGCATTTAATTACGGTCAGAGCTGGAGAGAGGATGTTCTCTCGGATGATAACGGCAATGCTTATAAGTTTTATATGACCAAGGGACACCATACCCTGCGTATGGAAGTGGTTTTGGGTGAATTTTCCGAGATCGTAGGTCTGGTGGAAGATTCCGTACAGCAGTTAAACTCTATTTACCGTCAGGTTATCAAGGTAACGGGCGTACAGCCTGACACCTTCCGTGACTATCAGCTGGCTGCCACACTGCCGGAGCTTCATAACCAGCTTGTGGAAGCAAGACAGACCTTAAGCCAGGCTCTCTATCTTCTGGAGCAGGTAGCCGGTAAGAATACGGATAAGAAAACCGTGCTTTTGACCATGCTGGATCAGCTGGATGATCTGATCGACGATGAAGAATATTTTGTAAGACAGATTTCTTCTTATAAAGTAAATGTGAGAGCACTGGGTACCTGGATTACACAGGTTATCAGTCAGCCGCTGCAGGTAGACAGAATCAACATTACTTCACCGGATGTGAAGGTGAAATACTCGAACAGAGGATTTTTCCCTTCTGCAGGATACGAAATCCAGAGACTCTATTATTCCTTTGTGATTGATTACAACAATATCGGAAGCGTTTCCGAAGACAAGAACACAGAATCCATTACACTGTGGGTAGGCTCCGGACGTGACCAGGCAAATGTTATTAAATCCTTGATTGACGAAAGCTTTACCAATGAAACCGGAATCGGTGTGAACGTGCAGCTGGTGGATATGTCCACATTGCTGAAAGCCACACTGGTAGGGGAAGGCCCTGACGTGGCAATCCAGGTGGCTAACACCAATGGTATAGCCGGTGCGGTACTGACGACCGGCAATGACACACCGGTTAACTACGGTATTCGAAATGCCGTTCTGGATCTGTCCCAGTTTTCTGATGCACAGGAAGTCATGGAACGCTTCCCTGAGGCTGCTTATGAGCAGTTTGTATATGACGGCGCGATTTATGCACTGCCGGAGACCATTACTTATCCGGTTATGTTCTATCGTAAGGATATCTTAAAGGAAATCGGACTGGAAGTGCCTACTACATGGGATGAAGTCAAGGTTGCCATGACAGTACTGGCAAAGAACCAGATGGAATTCGGTATGCTGGCAACAGAGCAGGTATTTGCCTCCATGCTGTACCAGAATGGCGGTACCTACTACAACGAAGACGGAACGGCATCCGCACTTGACTCCGATATTGCAGTCAGCACGTTTAAGGATTTCTGTGAATACTACACAGATTATAAGCTGGATAAGGAAACCAGCGTGGAAGAACGTTTCCGTACCGGTGAATGTCCCATCATTATTGCGGACTACACGGTATATAACAACTTCGCAGTTTCCGCTCCGGATATTGCAGGCTTGTGGAGCTTTACCCAGATACCGGGAACCGTAAAAGAAGACGGCACCGTGGATCACTCCGTTGCAAGCACCGGACTTGCCAGCATGATCATGGCAGATACGAAGCATGCGGATGCAAGCTGGCAGTTCTTAAAATGGTGGACCAGTGAAGAAACACAGACCAAGTACGGCCGCGAGATGGAGGGCCTGATGGGAAGTGCAG
>JBJFCA010000102.1:0-3769 GCA_051888725.1 Lachnospiraceae bacterium | reverse complement strand
GGGAACTTATGCTGCATCAGGTATTGACTGTACCCGTCTTCCAGTGCTTTTGCAATCAGACTGCTCTTGATATACCGCCCATTGATAAAATAGTTTTCGAAATTACGGTTGGAACGGTTCAAAACGGGCTTTCCCAGATATCCGCTAACTTTTACTCCTTCTGTTTCTTTTTCAAAGGACAGAAGCTGTGAGGAAGTTTCTTTTCCGTAGATACGGTAAATCACCTCTTTAAGGTTACCATTGCCGGAAGTGTGGAATTTGATCTGTCCGTTTACAATCAGTTTCAATGCCGTGTCCGGTCTGGAAAGAGCAATATGCTCACAAAGATCAATAATATAACCCGCTTCAGTCATGGGCTGTCGTAAAAATTTTCTGCGGACAGGCGTATTGTAAAAAAGATTGCGAACGATTATGGTGGTCCCGGGCGGTGCACCAATCTCCGTGCATTCCTTTTCCACGGCACCTTCACATACATAACGGATACCGGTCAGATTTTCTTTTGTACAGGTCATCAGTTCTACCTGTGATACCGCACAGATACTGGACAAAGCTTCTCCCCTGAAGCCCAGACTTTTTACATGGGACAAATCTTCTGCTGATGTAATTTTACTTGTCGCATGACGCATAAATGCATTTGCAATCTGGCTGCTTTCAATACCGCAGCCATTATCCGTCACACGGATAAAAGTGATGCCGCCTTCTTTGATTTCCACGGTTATGGCATCCGCGCCTGCATCCAGTGCATTTTCTACCAGTTCCTTGACCACACTGCTGGGTCGTTCCACTACTTCCCCTGCTGCAATCTTATCGATTGTGGCAGAGTCCAAAACTCGTATTACTGTCATTTAGGGTCCTTTCATTCAGGGTTCTTTTTTGATGGTGTCTGCCAACGGTTCAGCAGTTTACTTTGCAGCCTGTACAGGGTGTTTAAGGCATCGATAGGTGTCATGACGGAAAGATTGGCTTCCTTAATCTCTTTTATCACATCTTCATCCGTTACCGTATCAAATAAAGATATCTGTGCCATATCCACTTCGTCAAAATGCTCTGTTTTTCTGGCTTTTACATCACCCTTTGTATCAATGGCAATACTCTGTACCTTCTCTGTAATATCATTTTCGGAAAGTTGTTTTACAATTTCCTTTGCGCGGTCGATCACCATATCAGGTACACCTGCCAGTCTGGCTACCTGAATACCATAGCTTTTGTCTGCGCCGCCCTTTATAATCTTACGTAAAAATACAATGTCGTCGCCGCATTCCTTTACGGCAATACAGTAGTTGTTCACATTACTCATTTTGCCTTCCAGCTCGGTCAGTTCATGGTAATGCGTGGCAAACAGGGTTTTAGCCCCTAAAAGTCTTCTGTTACTGATATGCTCAATGACAGCCCAGGCAATGGACAAACCGTCAAAAGTAGAGGTACCGCGTCCGATTTCATCCAGGATAAGAAGGCTGTTGGCTGTGGCATTCCGCAAAATATTTGCCACTTCATTCATTTCTACCATAAAGGTGGATTGCCCGCTTGCAAGATCATCCGAAGCGCCCACTCTTGTGAAGATTCGGTCCACAATGCCGATATTGGCACTTTTTGCAGGAACAAAGCTGCCGATTTGTGCCATAAGCACGATTAATGCCGTCTGTCGCATGTAAGTGGATTTACCGGCCATATTAGGCCCGGTAATGATGGAAATACAATGATTGCCGTTATCCAGATAGGTATCATTGGCAATAAACATGTCATTTTCTATCATCTGTTCCACAACAGGATGTCTGCCGTCTTTAATATCAATAATACCCTTTTCATTTAATTTCGGTCTTACATAGCCGTTACGTTCCGCCACAAGGGAAAGTGATGCAAATACATCTAATCTGGCAATCGCCTTGGCGGTCTTCTGGATACGGTCCATCTCAGCTGCAATGGCATCACGAATCCGGCAGAAAAGATCATATTCCAATGTACATAATTTATCTTCCGCATTGAGAATGGTATCTTCCAGTTCCTTTAATTTGGGTGTAGTGTACCGTTCAGCATTGGCAAGGGTCTGCTTTCTGATATAATCTTCGGGTACCAGAGAAGCATAGGAATTGGTTACCTCAAAATAGTATCCGAATACTTTGTTATATTTGATCTTCAGGTTTTTGATACCTGTACGCTCTCTGTCTTCTTCCTCCAGGGATGCAAGCCATGTCTTGCCGTCCTGCTTGGCATGCATGAGCCTGTCAATATCCTCATCAAATCCTTCCCGGATAAAGCCGCCCTCCCGGATGGAAAAGGGAGGATCTTCACAGATGGCATTTTCAATCAGACTGCAGATATCATCAAGCGGATCCATTTCATCCCGGATGTTACATAAAAGCCTTTTTTTGAAAGGGGAAAGAACTGTTTTTATGGCCGGAAGCATCCGCAACGAGTTTCGAAAGGCAATCAGGTCTCTGGGATTAGCTGTTTTGAAACTGATACGACCAAGAAGCCTCTCCAGGTCATAGATAGGATTTAAATATTCCCTGATCTCATCTCTTGTGACAGGATCCTGATTCAGCTCCGATATGGCATCCAGCCTGTCTTCCATTTCCTGTTTTTCGATCAAAGGCTGTTCTACAAAGCTTCTCAGCATTCTCCCGCCCATAGCGGTTTTGGTCTTATCTAACACCCACAGAAGGGAGCCTCTTTTCTGTTTTTCCCGAAGCGTCTCCACAAGCTCAAGATTTCTTCTGGTGGAGCTGTCAAGCAGCATATACTTACTGCACAGATAAGGCGTGATATGCCGGATATGGGAGAGCGATGTCTTCTGGGTATCATATAAATACTGCAGTAATGCACCGGCAGCGATAAAACCCGTGGGAAAATCCAGAATACCGAGTCCTGTCAGGGAGTTTAGGTGAAAATGCTTCATGAGACATTTTTTTGCTCTGTCATCATCAAAATAATGCGCTTCCAAGGCATATATACTGATATTCAGTCTGCCTCTTAAATCATCAATATCCATACCGCTGACTAAAAAGGCATCATTGCAGATGATTTCCCTTGGCTGATATTTGATGATTTCATCCATCAGCTTCTTTAAGTCTTCTACTTCCGTGACATAGTAATCCCCTGTCGTGACATCTGCAACGGATATCCCGATTTTAGATGGCATATAGGTTATACACATCAGATAATTATTCCGGCTTTCGTCTAACGCATTTGAATCTATATTGGTACCGGGAGTTACAATCCGGACTACTTCTCTTTTTACAAGGCCTTTTGCCAGTTTGGGGTCTTATACCTGTTCACAGATTGCCACTTTATAGCCCTTATTTACCAGTTTGTTTAAGTACCCTTCCACTGCATGATAAGGAACCCCGCACATGGGGGCGCGTTCTTCCTGTCCGCAGTCCTTTCCGGTCAGCGTAATCTCCAGTTCCTTGGAAGCAGTCAGGGCATCTTCAAAGAACATTTCATAAAAATCCCCAAGTCTGTAAAACAAAATACAATCCGGATATTCCTTTTTGGTTTCCAGATACTTTTGCATCATGGGTGTAAATTCAGCCACTATTACACACTCCTGTTCATTAAAATAACGGATGTGCCATATATGCGCATCCGCTATTTATCATACCACAAAATGTTGTTATTGTAAATCTTGTGCCCGCTTTATGGCATCATTTATATGTGCACAGAAATTGGCCTCACCAATCTTTTCATAAAAGCCGGCTTTGTGCATAATGGAAAGTGGCTGGCTTGCCACATGGGAGAAAATCAGGGTTACGTTTTTACGCCGGCATTC
>JBJFCA010000101.1:0-3781 GCA_051888725.1 Lachnospiraceae bacterium | reverse complement strand
CTTCGCTATCGCTCGCAATGACGGTTACCTCACACGATTCCGCTTTCTTCTTCCACGCCGCGGTAAGCTTCATACAGCGTAGAGGCTTCCTTTTCACAGGCACCTCTTGCGGCATATTCCCGGAGAGATGCCGCAAGATAGGGCAATCCCTCTTTGGGTGAATAAATCTGCTCCAGCAACGGCTCCCGTTCGGGCAGCTTCAGTGAAAGCTTCGGATAAAGCTGCCGCACCATATCGATCAGATAAGAAGGACGAAGACTCTTTCCTTCCCCGTTTAACTTGCAGTAAGACAAATACAGCTGAGCGGATGGCTTTGTCATATTCAGATACAGATACAGACGCTGGATATACATCTGCTGCCGGGGTGTGGGTGCCAGTTCAATCCTGGACTGCTGTAAAAATTCCCTGTCAATATCGGAAATGATACCTCCCTTTGTGTTATTCCCCGGAATATTACCATCGTTAATACCCACGAAGAAAAGCACCTTGACTTCCTTTAATCTGGTTCGCTCCATATCGCCTACCAGTACCCTGTCCACATTCTGTGGAATGCTGCCCACCTGTATTTCCCCGAAACCGGCTTCCAGAATCTCCTGAAACTCTGGGAACGTCATGGTTTCTCCCGGCAAAAGCTCCATAATCTGCTCCAAAAGCTCCATGGTCAGCCGGTAAACCTGGGCGTATTCCCGTTCCCTTACGGCATCTGCTTCCCCGGCAAATTTCTTTTCGTAGGCTGCAATTTTCTCTGCCGCATGATTCCGGGTGAGAAATGTATACAAAGCGGTGACATAGTCCTCGGTCTTATCAGACCGTAAGGCAAGTAAGGGGCGCAGTTCCTCCACAAAACGTGCTCTCAGATCATCCACCTGCCACAACAGATCCACGTTTTCCTTCATTTTCTCTGTCTTATGGGTAAACTGCCTGGTCCAGTTTCTTTTTCCCCTAATGCCGGTCTGAATGCAGTAATTTTCCAGAATATCCACTTCCTCCGGTGTAAAATCCGCAAGACCGCTTCTTAAAAACTGAAAAACACTCTCATAAGAAAAATCCCGGATAATAATTTCCAGTGCACTCTTGATATATTCTGTCAGCGGATTTAAAACAATTCCTCTCGTCCTGTCGATAAAGCAGGGAATGGAAAGCTGCATAAACTGTGTCCTGATCTGTTCCGCATAATCGGACAGACTTCCTGCCACAACCGCAATATCCCGGTAAGCGTAGCCTTTTTCCCGCACCAGACGTTCGATGGCAATCGCCATCTGCCGGACCTCTTCCCGGATGGAAGAAGCTGCAAAAAGCACAATCTCATCCTCTGTCAGTTCTTCCCCGTACGGCGCTACCGGATAACGGAACAGATTCTGCTCCAGATGGGCAAGGGGCGCATTATTCTGAAATCTTGGATACCCGTTTTGCTTGTCTGCCGCATTGTGTGCAGCTGCTCCCACCAGAATATCCTCGCCGCGTTCTGTTCCGGCTTCCTTTGCCAGTCTGCATACATCTGCAATGGTCTTTTTGCTCAAATGAAAAAGCTTCTGCTCTCCGTCCATGCAGAAGGGATCTTCCTTCGGATCGATGGTCACGGTCAGCCAGACCTCATCCGCACGGCACAAAAGCTCTCTGATGACATTGTACTGAATGGGGGTAAAACCGGTAAAACCGTCAAATACCATCACGCTGTTTTTCACAAGCCCGGATTTCTTCAAAGCATCACAAAGTACATCCAGCGTTTCTTCCGTTGTGATATATTTTTCTCTGATAAAATCGGTAAAGCCCTGATAAAGTACCTGCAGATCTTTTAATTTGTGGTATAATGCTCCTTTTTCCTTCGCATATTCCATAAGCTTTTCCAGATCTTTTACCGATACGCCATACTGCATAAATTCAGAAATAGCACTTTTCACCTCATGAATATATCCCTGCTTCTGCAGATACGTTCCAAGATAAGAAAGCTCCTCCCGGCACTGTCCCGCCACCTTGCGCAAAATCAGACTTTTTCCGGTATCATCCAGCACCGGCAGATTTTTTCTGCCTACTTCTTCAAAAATCCGGTGGGAAAGTCTGCCAAAGCTTAATACATCAATATTTAAAATGCCGTGACTTTCATTGTCCGGATGAATAATCAGTTCCTTTTGTGTCTGCATGGTAAACTGATCCGGTACAATGATAAAAAAATTCCTGTCCGGCTCTATTTTTGCCCTTTTTAAAACCTCACTGTAAATCCGTGTGCTTTTTCCTGCACCGGATCCCCCCAGTACAAACCGTAAACTCATACTTTTTCCTTCCCTTATATCACTGCTGCCTCAGTGTAAACCGCCATAAATAGTCAGCTGCTTCTTCTGCGTAATCAATACCGATTCGCTTTCCGGCTAAGATTTGTGCCGGTTCCACTTCTATGCCTTCCGTCACATAAAATTCCTTACTTGTCACAAGGTCCACATCATTGTCTTCTTTGGTGATCTGCATGGCAATACAGAGTTTGCCCGGTCCGTCCGCAAGGTGCCTCTTCACATTTTGCGGGATCGTCTCAGACGCCTTGCAGGCAGCTTGTTCTGTCTGTATACCGGCAACCTCTGCATCCCCGGTGTCTGCTTCTGCGGCCCCGGTGTCTGCTTCTGCGGCCCCGGATTTCTTCCGCAGCTTTCTTATGCGAAGTGCCTCCATGATCCTGCGTGATTCCTCATCAAAAGGTTCTACCGACCGGATCAGGGCTGCCATGGGCACATCCTCATCACCTGCCGTGATATTCATGCAGTTGTACATTCCATAAATAAAATAGACATAGGATGTTCCCCCGATATGGAACATGGGTTCCGTCCGGTCCGTACGTTTCCCCTGATAGGTATGGGAGCCCTTGTCCTCCACACCCATATAAGCTTCCGTCTCTGTGATGATTCCTTTGACCATGCCAAGCGGCGTCCTGTGCACCAGCACCTTTCCTAACAGTGCCCGGGCAAGTGTCAGGGCGTCCGTTGTAAAAAAGGATCTCTGCAACCGTCTTTCCATAACTGCATCTCCTTCTCTAAGTCCCTTTTGGGATTTATGTTTCTGAGAATGAATTTTGCTATTGAATTAGAACTCTTAAAAAGCGTCGGCACTTAATGAGCAAGCAATTGCGAATTTAGTACCGTTACGCTTTTTACGAAGCGAAAGCGGGTTCTGATTCCGATAGCAAAATTCATTCAGAAACAAAAAACCTAAATGGGAAAAGCAATCTTATACTGCATAAAATTGCCGTTTTTCTCAAATCCAAAGTCCGTATACAGTAATACCCCCATATCAGATGCCGTAACCTGGACGGTTCCGCATCCGTATTGTCTGGCTTCCTCTACCACCCTGGACAAAAGTTCCTTTGCAATTCCCATTCTTCTGTATTCTTTTGCAGTAAACATACTGGAGAGTAACCCCATTTTCCCGCTTGGGCAGCCAAAATACGGTGGCTTTTCCACAAACGACATTCCGCTTGTCCCGATAATCGTGTCTCCATCCATCGCCAGCCAGGAAACAAATGTCCCGTCTGCCATATGTCTTTTATAATAATCATTTAATGCCGGGCGTAAATCAATATCCTCTTTTGCTCCCTCTTCCCGCAATTGCCGGATACGCATTTCCATAAAAACCGGGAGCTCTTTTTCCGTGAGTTTTTGATATGTTATTTCCATGGCATTCTCCTCCTTTTACGTTTCTCATCCATATCGCCGCAGTATTTCCATCCCCGAAAATGAATCTACGAAATATTCGTGGCAATTCCAATGGATACATACCCATCCAGAATGGCTCTTAA
>JBJFCA010000100.1:0-3809 GCA_051888725.1 Lachnospiraceae bacterium | reverse complement strand
CCATGGCAGATTGGTGCTTATTACAGGGGAACATTCCGTCATGCCATAGCCCTGCAGAATCGTGATACCATATTTTTGAAATGTGTCCAAGTAGGCCGGATTCATGTAAGCTCCGCCGCTGCATATGGTATGGAACTGCTTTCCGAATACTTTCGCCTTCACAAGCGCTGCGGGCAAAAACGACGCCTCCTCCAGCTTTTTGGCAAGTGTCTCAATCATAAGCGGCACCATGAGAATCATATTGGGTTCAAACAGCTTGATATTCTTCGCAACCCGCATCAGTGAATCATTCACACAGATAACACACCCTATGGAAAGACCTTTTAAAATATCCATGGAAAGACAGTATGCATGATGAATGGGAAGCACTGACAGAATCACGGTTCCCGGCTCGATCTTCATATCCAGGCAGGTCGCATTTTCTGCCAGATTCCGATGGGAAAGCATAACGCCTTTGCTTTTGCCGGTTGTACCGGATGTGAACATGATGGTGGCAAGATCCTCCGGTTTCGGTTCCTGTGCGTAGCCCGGTTCCTGCTTACCTAAAAGGCTCCAAAACGACAAAATATCTCCTTCCGGATTGGACTGATTCATTGTAATAAGTATTTTAAGTCCCGGACATTTTTTAATCGCCTCTGCTGCCACCTGCGCTTTACTGTCATCAAAAACAAGCGTGGTCACCTCTGCTCTTGTCAGCAAATCACAAATATCGTCTGCCGGCAGCTGTGCATCCAGCGGAACCGCAACATTTCCGCCGTTTACCACTCCCATATAAGTGACAACCCATTCATAGGATGTGGCACCCAGAATGGCGATATGCGTATTCTTTTCTCCGAGAGCTTCCATGGCAGCAGACAATCTCTCGGAATCCTGCTTTAACTCGGTATAGGTTTTATGTGCAACCGTTATCTTTTTGCCGTCAGCATCCTCCTGTTTTACCTTATAGCGAAATGCATCACATGACCCATATGAGGCCTCTGCTTTGACAAGCAGTTCCCGTATTGTACTGCTAAGGACTTCCATATGTACTCCTCCTGTCAGCTTTCTTTTGATGAAATCTTTGTAAGATAATCACAGGCCTCCTGCACAGTGCGGATATTCGCCGCCTCTTCCTGCTCGATCTCTACATCAAATTCCTCTTCCACCTCGCCTAACATGCTCATAAAATCAAAGGAAGTAAACCCGAGATCTTCCATAAACCTGGATTCCGGTCTGATGTCTTCTCTTTCCACTTCCACATAATTCATAATAATATCTGCCAATCGGTCTAACATAAGCGTTCACCCTTTCTGTTTATTCAAGATAAAAACGGTTTATAAAATTATATCAGCTTAAAGATATCACTTATCTTCATATATGGTTTTTCAATTCCTTTAAACATGATCTTGCACAGATAATAATAGAAATACTCCAGTGTTTCTTTCGAAATCGCCGCTGTCTGATGCTCAAAATTAAAATCAAGGCCATTGTCTTCCGGCCTGTGCATAACCGTTAAGTACAGCGCCTGTGTGGTTGCACCGTTGGGGTACCATTTCGTCTTATATTTGATATCGCCTAACTTGCTTAGCCCTTTGTCCTTTAAGGTCATGGGCTGGTAAGTGAGGGACATGGGCTCATAGGTTCTTCCCGGCGCAACCGGATACGTCTTCGCCCTGTATGCAAAGTATTCCACCGGATCATAATTGGTATGACGGAATATCTCGTTTTGTCCGTCCCGGATTGCATGAATTCCTTCCAGAAATGTCATGTCCTCGGATATGATCGTTCGGAACGGAAAAGAATGAATTCTTGTTCCGCCGGATTTTTTTTCAGCAAGCGTAGCACGTCTTGCATATGCCACATTGATGGACACGTCATCATTGCCATTCATCTTCTGCAGATAGGTACGGATTCCCATAATCAGCAGACATTGCAGGGAAATATGCTGTTCCTCGCAAAACTTCATCAGCCTTGCGGTAGGCTCTTCCTCCAGATGAAAAATATCCAGGGCAGATTCTACATGAGGCGTAATAAATAACGCAGCACGTGCCTCGGGATTCGTCTTTCTTTCTTCCAAAAGTGCTTTGGGCCCATCTATGCCATTATAAAGCGGTTCCGACTGCGCAATCAGATTCTGGAAAAATTCCCGGTCCTTTTGCTGTGCCTTACTTCCCGCTTCATATTCCAGATCCTTATTTAGCTGCTCGATATAGGAGCGCATCTCCTTCGGATACTCCACCCCTTCAAACATGGTGCTGCAGTAAATCTCAATGATATCTTTCATAAAACAAATCAGTGCCTGTGCATCTGCAATAAAATGATCCAGCAAAATATACATACCCTGATTGCCATCCGGCGTTTTTATCATGACAATTCGATTCATGGGAGAATCCTGCCGTTCAAACGGCACACGTGTCCATGCAGTCATGATACTTTCTGCTTCTTCCATGGTCTTACCGGAAAAATCCACATATTCAATATCCCGTTCATCTTTTTCTACCACGTACTGATACCATTGTTTTTCTTCATCATCAAATGCGAAACGAAGACGCATGGATTCGCATCGTTCAATTGCTTTATAAATAGACTGTTTCAGTACTTCGATATTCAGTTCATACGCAATCGTCAGACTCGTTCCCACGTTCACGACTTCTTTTTTCGGGCAGCGTTCCAAATAATAAAAATGGAATTTCTGTGCTTTTGTAAGTGGGTATGTCCGGTATCCTTTATGTGTTTTCATACAACCGCCTCCTCACAGTGTCTAAATACTCTCCAAAAAATCATCCAGTGCTTTTTCATATGCTTCCGTGTTTTTATAATAGCTTTCCCCGTGTGCTGCCCCCTCGACAATCAACATCTTTTTTTCGGATGCGCAACAGTCATAAAGCTCTTTACACATTCTGGCAGGAACAAAGGTATCCTTTTCCCCATGTATAAACAAAACCGGGATCTTTGCCTTTGCCACTTCCCGTTTTGCATTACATTCATCCATCCCGTAACCGGCAAAAATCCGGTTTACCACATCTGCACCCGGAATAATCGGAAAAGACGGCAGATGATACATGGTTTTAAGGACATGGGTAAATACCTCCTTGGGAGATGTAAAGGCACAATCCGAAACAATGCCTTTTACCTGCTTGGGCAATTCAAGGCCACTTGCCATCAGGGCAGTTGAGCCACCCATGGAAATACCGTGCAGGATAATCTCTACGTCTTCACCGCATGTTTCGATCACCCAGTCAATCCACTTCAAAAGGTCCTTTCTGTCAAGGCATCCGAAACCGATATATTCACCTTCACTTTCTCCGTGTGCCCTTGCGTCAGGCTGCAGCATGGCATATCCGCGTCTGAAATAATAATCCGTCAGGCCCGTAAAATCCTGTAAGCTGCGGCTAGTATAGCCATGCATACAGATTACGACACGTTTTTTCCCACAGGCATCATTAATGGCCGGAAAATATACGCCATGCAGCCTTAAATAATCAAAGGTGGTAATATACACATCCTCATGGGGCTGTGCAAGCATGAACTCCTTACGTTTGGCAAGCATGTCTGCATACTGCGACCAGTCCGTTCCTGCCATTTTGATGGTGCGTTCCATTTTCACCTTCTGCCGTTTCATCGTTCTTCCGTAAAAATAGGCAATCTCTGCTGTGCCGGCAGCTGCAAGCACTCCCGCACAGGCAAGTCCCTTCTTTAAAATTCCCATATTCTCTCCAATATCATCACAATGTATTTAACTTTACTATCTTTGTTACAAGCTGTTTTCCCTTTGTTTATTCTTTCGCTGTCTTGGTGGTTTTTGCTGTCTTGGTGGTTTTTGCTGTCTT
>JBJFCA010000099.1:0-3832 GCA_051888725.1 Lachnospiraceae bacterium | reverse complement strand
ATACGGAGCACCCGCCGTATCCCTGGATAACAGAACAAGACAGTGTCCGGCGGCGTTTGTGGTACCGGTTTTTCCGCCCACAATCGTAATGTTTTCGGGAGGTGTAAAATTACCTCTCAGATACTGGTTGGTGGTCTGACAGGAAAAATCCTTTGTATTGCCGTTTGAGTCATAATAAACCGTACTGTAAGAATCCATATGTATAATTTCACGAAAAGCTTCATAACGGATGGCTTCATTAAATATCAGATATAAATCATATGCTGTTGTATAGTGTTCCTCCGCCGTCAGCCCATGGGGATTGGAAAAATGGGTATTCGTAGCCCCGATTGCAGCCGCCTCATCATTCATAAGCTGTACAAAAGTTTCTGCATCTCCTGCCACACCCTCGGCAATCAGAATGGCTACATCATTTGCAGAATAAATAAGAAGAATGTGAAGCGCCTGGGAAAGTGTCATGGAATCTCCCGGCTTAATACCGCAAAGCTGTGCACCGCTTTCGGTAATCTTAACATTTTCCGATGCCGTAAGCACCTGATCCATGGAACCGTATTTCATTGCAACAAGTGCCGTCATAATTTTTGTCAGACTTGCGGGATGCATGGTTTCGTATACATTTTTGGCAAACAGGACTTCCGCATTGTTCACGTCACAAAGTAAAGCGGCTCCCGCCCCCGACATATCTACTGCATCATCCGTAATATCCCCTGTAACAATACATAAATCCTGTGCAAAGGAACCGGCTGACTGGGCATTGACAGTAGACAGAACCTGAAAACTGCTGACATTGTAGGATGCGTCATACGGAAAAGCATACTTACTGCCGCCGCAGCCTGTAAGTGAGACAGCAAGCAGAATGCTTAATATCCCTGCACATAAATTTTTTCTGACTGTACGTTTTCTATTTGTACATTTCACGCCACTCTAAATCTCCTCTGTCCAATGACTTGATCAAAAGTTCCGCACTGGCAAGATTGGTTGCCAAAGGTATATTGTGTATATCACAAAGCTTCATAATATTTCCCACATTAGGTTCATGTGTCTTGGGTGTCAGCGGATCCTGCAGGAAAATAACAAGATCAATCTGGTTGTGTTCAATCTGTGCTCCAATCTGCTGTTCCCCTCCGAGATGACCTGCCAGATACTTATGAACCGTAAGATTGGTCACCTCTTCAATTAAACGGCCCGTTGTACCTGTGGCAAACAACTGGTTTTTGCTTAAAATTCCTCTGTATGCAATACAAAAATTTTGCATCAGCTTTTTCTTTGCATCATGTGCAATCAATGCGATATTCATGTTTCTTTACCCTCTCTATGTCAGTTCTTTTTACATTGCAGCCTGACATTCAAAACAAACCCCATACCTATGAACAGACTCACTAAAGATGTAAGTCCGTAACTGATAAATGGTAACGTAAGTCCTGTATTGGGCAGAATAAACGTTACAACCCCCAAATTGATAAAGCTTTGAAAAATAATCAGTCCTCCCATACCCGCAGCAATAATGGCTCCGGCGGTATCCTTTGCCTTTGCTGCCACTGCAAAACATTCCAGTGAAATCAGGACAAGCAGTCCGACTACCACACAGCTTCCCTTAAAACCAAACTCCTCTCCTATTACGGCAAAGATAAAATCGGTCTGCGGTTCGGAAATATAATTACCGTTTTTTACAGAACTGATTTCATTGGTCTTATAACCTTTTCCGTTAAGCTGTCCCGAACCGATGGCTGTTATGGAATTAATCTGCTGATAGGCTTCTTTATCCTGATATTCTTCGGGATTTAAGAAGGACAAAATCCGGTTCTGCTGATATTGCTTTATGATTTCTTTTTCAATCAGAATAGAGTCCGGCTGTACGGCAAGATTTATGAAAATCAGCATACAGGGTATCAGAACGGCCAGCACACTCAATATGATTTTGTAACTCAGTCCCCCGACAAACATTGCTACACAGAAAATCACAAGCACCATAATGGTAGTTGACAGATCCGGCTGCTTATAAATCATGGCCGCCGGTATGGCAATCAGAACCAGACAGCTTACGATGATACGAAAGGAATTTAATTTCTCTCTATGTTTCATAATAAACTGTGCAAAGAATAAAATCAATATAATTTTGGCAGTTTCAGACGGCTGAAATCGTAAACTTCCGAATTCCAGCCATCTTTGTGCACCGCCCGCATCATCACCGGCAGAAGTCATGATTACCGCAGAAAGCAGCACCAGATTACCGGCATACATCAGCCAGTAAAATTTCAAAATCCAATGGTAATCCATCAGAGAAATACCAATCATCAGTATCACCCCGACCACTACACCGGCAAGCTGTTTGTTCTGCAGGGATTCTTTGGCACTGCCAATGGCGAGGACACCGATTGCGGATGTCGCAAGGACAAAAAGAATCAATTTAAAATCATAATCCCGTAACCGGTAATTTCGTAACATGTAACCAAGCCTTTCTGAATACTATTCATGCAGATCCAAAATAGGGATATTGGCATATAAAGTGGGTGTTTTCTTTCCCCGCCCGCCTTTGGATCCGGTTTTGCTGATCTGTATTTCCATACTTTTCGTATCAATCATCATATACTTAGATATTACTTTGGCAATATCCGCCTTTATCATATCCATCATTTCCGGAGAACAGTTGACTCTGTCAGAAATTAACAGGATTTTCAGGCGGTCCTTAGCAATTTCTCTGGAACTTTTTCTTTTGAAGAAACGAAAATGTCTCATTCATCCTGCCTCCTTATAATTTATGAAAAATACCGGTTACTCTTGTCCAGAAGGAAATGCTTTTGGAATAATCAGGAAACGGTATCTCTTTACCAAGAATGCGATTGCAGATATTTTGAAATGCCGTACCCGCCGGTGTGGCATTTCCTACAAGCGGTTCTCCCTGATTCGTGGAAATAACGATATTTTCATCATCCGGCACAATGCCGATTAACGGAATGGCAAGGATATCCACAACATCGGCAGACGACATCATGTCTCCTCTTTTTACAAGGTCATACCGGAGTCTGTTAATCACCAGATCCATTTTTTGGAATTCTTTTGATTCCAGTAACCCGATTATCCGGTCTGCATCCCTTATGGCAGATACTTCCGGGGTAGTGACGATAAGTGCTCTGTCCGCTCCGGCTACGGCATTTTGGAATCCCTGTTCAATACCTGCCGGACAATCTAAAATGATATAGTCAAACTGTTCCCGTAAGTGACTGATCATTTTAATCATCTGTTCCGGATTCACTGCTGTTTTATCCCTTGTCTGGGCGGAAGGCATAAGATAAAGGGAGGGATTCCTCTTATCTTTAATCAATGCCTGTTTGATGCGGCAGCGTCCTTCGATTACGTCAACAAGATTGTAAACAATCCTGTTTTCAAGTCCCATTACCACATCCAGATTGCGCAATCCGATGTCTGTGTCAATCAGACATACTTTTTTCCCCATACGTGCCAGACCTGTACCTACATTTGCGGATGTGGTGGTCTTACCCACACCGCCTTTCCCTGATGTAACGACGATCACTTCACACATACTTCCTCCTTTTGCCATAGGCATAATAAAGTTTTCGTCCACCAAGTACCGTCTACCTTAAAAGGTACTGAGCAATTCTTTTGTAAGGGATTCTAAGATGATCCTGTCTTTTTTGACATAGGCCACCTGCGGTTGTATTTTAGGCTTAATGCCCCATTTGGCCGATTTGACCGTATATTTGAAATCGCCGATTTTTAATTTTTCCGGCGCCATTTCAAGCGCAGCTACAAAGTGTCTGCTGTCTTCCCCGAGTCCTGCATAAGCTTCACCGTAAAGCCCTCCCAGAACGAT
>JBJFCA010000098.1:0-3834 GCA_051888725.1 Lachnospiraceae bacterium | reverse complement strand
GCCTTTCTTTTGCCGGCTCCGTTACCGTTTTCTTTTATTCTACAGGTTTTAAGCCCGCTTTTCTATATCTATTTCTGACTTTTTGCCTTATTAATAGTTGTTATTTTTAACATATTATGATAAAGTAATAAAAAGGGGGAATGACAATGAATATTAAGAATTTACCTAATCTGCCTCTCTATGTGGATTGTGCTTATATGAACGGCAACTGGAAGTATTATTCCATGGAAGTACACAGCCATGGTCTGTTTGAATGTAATTATATTGCGGAAGGCAGCTGTGTCTATGAAATCAACGGGAAAGAATATCCGTTAACCAAAAGAAACCTGATTCTGCTGGATTCTTCCATTCCGCACAAAATCCTTTTCAATCACGAAAAACCCTGTACGGTTCTCGGCTTTTCCCTTTCTTTTGATCCTGCGCCCGGACAGGCTGCTTTTCCGCCCTTCCTGCAGGTTCTGAACAGTTCCCTGGATATCTGCCTTCTGTTTTCTTCCCTGAAGGATGTCCGGATTTTTCCCGATGCCAGAAGTTTAAAATCCGATATGCTGCGTCTCTACCACGAATATGAAGGAAGAAAGGATAATCTGTACTTAAACAGCCTCAGTTATCATTTCCTCACAGAACTTTCCAGACTGCCCCTGTCCGAAAAATCTGCCACGGAGTATTACGTGGAAAAGGCCTCCGACTATATTTCGGAAGCCTTCTATCTCATCAAAAGTAACGAACAGATTGCGGAGCACGTAGGGTTAAACGCCACCTATCTGGAACGTATTTATAAAAAGTCCACGGGCAGTTCTCTCTGGGAGAGTGTCACCTCCTGCAGACTGAATGCGGCAAAAGAACTGCTTTCCTCTCCCGGCATCCCGATTCAGGATATTGATAATATGATCGGTTTTTCCAACCGCCAGACCTTCTATCTGCAATTCAAAAAGAAGTTCGGCATGTCACCTTCTGCCTACCGCAAATCCCTGCCTTTCAGCTCTCACTCATGACAAACTGGCTGTTGTAAAGCTCCGCATAGAAGCCCTTTTTCGCAAGCAGTTCCTCATGTCTGCCCTGTTCAATAATGTGACCGTCACGCATCACAAGGATAATGTCGGCATCCACAATGGTGGACAGACGGTGTGCGATGATGAAGCTGGTTCTGCCCTCCATCATTTTGGCAAAGGCCTTCTGAATCTTAATTTCCGTACGGGTATCGATGGAGGAGGTTGCCTCATCTAAGATCAGCATGGGCGGCAGACACAGCATCACACGGGTAATGCATAAAAGCTGTTTCTGTCCCTGGGAAAGACCCTCCCCGTCTTCGGACAATACCGTATCATATCCCTTGGGAAGCCGTTTGATAAAGCTGTGGGAATGGGCAGCCTTTGCCGCACGTATCATTTCCTCGTCCGTGGCATCCGGTTTTCCCATAATCAGATTTTCTCTGACCGTTCCGGCTTTCAGCCATGTCTCCTGCAATACCATACCATAGTTTTCCCTAAGGCTCTTTCTCGTCAGCTGCCGGATATCCGTGCCGTCTACTGCGATACTGCCGGCATCCACATCATAAAAGCGCATCAGCAGGTTGATAATGGTCGTCTTGCCACAGCCGGTGGGACCCACGATTGCCACTCTTTTTCCGCTTTCCACATGCAGGTTTAAATTCTCAATCAGTTTTCTGTCAGGATCATAGGAAAAAGCCACATCCGTAAGATCCACCCTGCCCTCCGCATGGGTAAGCTCTTTTGCATCCGCCGGCTCTTCGGGCTGGGGAGGTGTCTCAATCAGTTCAAAAATACGTGCCGCACAGGCAAGGGCATTCTGGAATTCCGTAAATACGCCCGAGATTTCATTAAACGGCTTTGTATACTGGTTTGCGTAGCTTAAAAAGCAGGACAGAACACCTACCGTAATCCTGCCGGAAATGACGGAAAGTGCCCCCACAATACAGACGCCGGTATATACCAGACTGTTTACAAAGCGAGTTGCCGGGTTGGTGGTGGAGGAGAAAAAAATTGCCTTTAAGGAGCAGTCCGCAAGCTTTTTGTTGATCACATCAAACCGCTCCATGGCTTTCTGCTCATACGAAAATGCCTGGACCACCTTCTGGTTGCCGATCATTTCATCGATCAGTGCAGTCTGTTCTCCTCTGGTCTCCGACTGCAGTTTAAACATGTGATAGGTCTTTTTCGCAATGAAATTTGCCACCAGCATGCTGACAGGGGTAATGCAGATGACCACCAGGGTAATCAGGACGTTTTGTCTGAACATGAAAATCAGGGTCCCGATGATCGTAAGGACACCGGTAAACAGCTGGGTAAAGCCTAACAGCAATCCGTCCGAGAACTGATCCACATCCGCAATGACGCGGCTGACGATTTCGCCATAGGGATGGGCGTCCAGATATTTTAAGGGAAGTATCTGGATTTGATCAAAGGCATCCTTCCGGATATCCCTTACCACATGATAAGCAATCCTGTTGTTGCACACACTCATAACCCACTGGGTCAGCGCTGTTAAGAGTATGACAACTGCCATTTTCTGAAGCAGTCCGGGGAGGCTTCCGAAATCCACCTGTCCGGGACCGATAATCATGTCCACCGCCTTGCCGGTAAGAATGGGAATATACAAAGTAAAGGTAACGGTCAGTGCTGCACAGAGAAGGGAGCAGAGCAAAAAGAACCAGTATTTTCCAATGTAACGAAGTACTTTTTTCATGGTGCTGTTATTTTTCTTCATGTTTCTGTGCCTCCTTTCTCTGATCCGGATACTGTGAATAGTAGATTTCCTGATAGGTTTCACAACCGGCAAGCAGTTTTTCATGGGTACCGATTCCCGCCACATTTCCGTCATCCAGTACGATAATGCTGTCTGCTGAAAGCAGGGACGAAGCACGCTGGGAAACAATGAACACCACCGGTGCCTTTTCCATTCCATGGATGGCTCTTCTCAGTTTTAAATCCGTAGCATAGTCCAGTGCCGATGCACTGTCGTCCAGAATCAGTATCTCAGGCTTTCTCACCAGTGCCCTTGCAATGGTAAGACGCTGTTTCTGCCCGCCGGAAAGGTTTTTGCCGCCCTGGCTCACCATGGTTTCCATACCGTCAGGCTTATTGTCCACAAATTCGGCAGACTGGGAGATTTCCAAGGCTTGTCTTAACAGTGTTTCAATATGCGCCTGTGTCTCTTCATCCTGTGCTGTCTCATATTCTTCCGGAAGACCCATGAGCAGGTTTTCCCGGATGGTTCCCTTAAACAAAACCGCTTTCTGCGGTACCACACCTATCTTTTTCCTGAGTGCGGCAAGATCGTAATCTTCCACCTTCACACCGTCAACCCGCACCGTTCCCTCTGTTGCCTCATAGAACCGGGGAATCAGATTTACAAGAGAGGATTTACCGGAACCGGTACCGCCGATAATGCCGATCGTCTGCCCTTTCATGGCTTTAAAATTCACATCATTCAGGCTTTCCGCACCGGCACCCGGATACGTCAGACCGACATGTTCGAATTCCACTACCGGTATATCCGGTTTTCCTTCTGCCTCCTTCACCTCACCGTTTGTAAGTCCCGGCGTCAGCGCAAGCACGGCCTCAATACGGTTGCCGCAGGCAATGGATTTATTGATGGTGATAATCAGGTTGGCAAGCTTGATTAATTCTACTAAAATCTGGGACATGTAGTTGACCAGGGCAAGCACCGCACCCTGGGTCAGAATACCGTTGTCTACCTTTACGGCTCCCACCCACAAAAGGATTACCAGTGCGCCGTTTATGATAATGTAGGTAACCGGATTCATAACGGCGGAAATCCTGCCTACAAACATCTGAAAACCGGTGAGCTTTT
>JBJFCA010000097.1:0-18350 GCA_051888725.1 Lachnospiraceae bacterium | reverse complement strand
ACAGACGGTGACCTGTTTTTGAGAGAGGTCAACATAGAAAAGAAGCATATGTCTGAATTAAAAAGTGTCCCGGAAGAGGCACTTCCGGCAAAACAGCCATAGCCCGGAAATTGCAGGAGGTCAGGAAGAGGCAATGGATTACGATATGATAAGAGAAGTAAAAAAACTGAGGGAAAGACTCCATCAGATTCCGGAGAGGTCTTTGATGGAGGAGCAGACCAGAAAGGAACTGATGTGTTTTTTGAAAGAACATACTTCCTTTCAGGTGACAGACCGGGGGAAATGGTTTTATGCATGGAAGCCGGCAAAAAATGCAGAACAAAAGAAGCCGCCTGTTGCATTCAGGGCGGATATGGATGCGGTATGCGGCAGGGATGGGAAACCCGGACATTATTGCGGACATGACGGGCACTGCAGTATTCTGGCAGGCCTTGCCCTGTCTTTGGAGAACGGCATTTCGCCGGACAGGGATATCTATCTTATCTTTCAGCCCGCAGAGGAAACCGGTCAGGGAGCACGTCTGGTAAGCAGTCTGCTTTCGGAAAAACAGATCCCGGAAATCTACGGACTGCACAATATTCCGGGATACCCGCTTGGCAGTATCCTCCTAAGAGAGGGTACCTTTGCCTGTGCTTCTACGGGACTTACTATCAGACTGACGGGTTCTCCCAGTCATGCGGCTTATCCGGAGGCAGGTAAAAATCCGGGTACGGCACTGGCAAGGCTGCTGCTTTCCATTGAGCAGCTGACGGCAAAGGTAAACAGGGAAAAGGGGTTTGTCTTAATGACCCTTATCGGTATGGAGATTGGCAGTGACAGTTATGGGGTCTCTGCTTCAGACGGTATCCTGCGGCTTACGGTCAGGGGAGAAAAGGAAAGCGTATTTTCGGATTACTTAAATAAGATTTATGAATTGGCCACTCTGGCTGCAAAAGAGGGGGGATTCCGGCTTTCCTATACGGAAGTGGAACGGTTTCCTGCAACGGAAAACTACAGGGAAAATGTGGAAAAAATACGGGAAACGGCGGAAAAGCTGAAGCTTTCGGTCATAACGTTAAAAGCACCCATGCGTTGGTCTGAGGACTTTGGTTATTACCTGCAGCAAAGCAAGGGTGCTTTTTTCGGTATTGGTGACGGAGAAGACCATGCCCAGCTTCACACGGAAGATTTTACCTTTCCGGATGAAATCCTGGAGACGGCAATCAGCCTGTTAAAAAGTCTGATATAAAATCATTGCAGATTATCCAGTGCATCCTGCATACGCTGTACGATCAGATCGCGTCCTGCCTGATTTAAGTGGAGGTTATCTGTCAGGTAACCGGAAGCAATATCTTCATGGATGGCACCATAGAAGTTATCGACGAAAGAAACCTGATTGTCAAAGGCGGTTTCATACTCTTTGATAAAGTAAAGGGACAGTGCACAGTTCCATTCGTTTTTCTGCATATCGCTGCTGACATAATTGCCGTTCTCATCGATGGCGTAGGCAAAAGTAGGAGACATTACCACAATGTTGATCCAGGGATATTTTTCCTTCAGCATACGGATACCCGCGGTGAGAGAACCGGCGATATAGCGGGGTTCATCGGGAATCTGGTCATGATAGATCATGCTGTTTTGCAGATAATCGCTGCCGTCATACATGATGAAAATATAATCTACGGTCTGAAAATCAAGCTGCAGTAATTCGTCCATGGAATCCTTAACATCGGTAGGAACAGTGCCCATGGCATCATAGGCTTCCTCTAACAGTGCCGTATTGCCGTCCGCAAAGATGGAGACAAGATTGGAAAAGCTGAATGCATCCATGGGATAAGCGGCTGAAAACGGATTTTCACGGGCAGCTAACAGGGAGTCTGCAATGGAAAAGTTATAGACGGTGGCACCGGACTTTTCCGCAAATAAATTGCAGATATTGTCTTTGCTGTCTTTGTCATCTGCAAAGGGCGCATTGCCAAAGCAGACAATGGTGGTCACGCCGTCGTCTGCGGGAAAGTCTGCACCATCCGGCTCGACTACAGCGGTAAAATAATCATAGGTTTCAATTTCCGGATTATCGGGAGTGGGAATGGCATCGATATCCTCCTGTGTGATGCGGTTGCCGAAGGTTTTATATTTATAGATGCAGAGCCCCAGTATCAGAAGTATGACGACAGCCATGATCAAATGAATGCTGACACGCAGCTTTTTTTCACGGTGACCGTCATGCTCTTCTTCTTCCGGTTCTTCAGATTCTGCGTCTTCTTCCGTTTCTTCGTATTCATCCCAATCTTCTTCGGAATCGTCTGCATCATGGTTTCCTTCTGCCACCAGATCCCCATCTGTATCTTCGTAAAATTCCCCGTCTGCAATCTCTGTATCTAAATCTTCAATTTCAAAATCCAGATCCTGCGATAAATCCATATCGTTGTGATTGTTTGATCTGCTCATTCATTTACCAAACCTTTCTTTCATGATTGTGATGGATGTAAACTGATTGTACTATTTATTAAAAAAACTGTAAAGCAAAGTCGGCAAGTTTCTATTTTTTTAAGAAATGATACAAATGCGATACAAAATATGGGAAAATAAGGTAAAGATACAATAGCCTTAAAACTTGAATGCCGGGTGAAAAAATGGTATACTAATCAGTATCTATGGATGATGAGGAAAGGTATGTGAATTTATGAAGAAATTATTTAATCATAATAAGAAATATGCTGATGAGAACCTGCAGCCGGATGACCTGGAACTGGAGGATTTGGATCTGGAACTGGATGACGGGGACGAAGCATTCTACGCAGAAGATGACGCCTATGAGGAAGAAGTCTATGCGGAAGACGGTGCTTATGAGGAGGAAGAAGTCTATGCGGAAGACGGCACTTATGAGGAAGAAGAAGTCTATGCGGAAGACGGTGCTTATGGGGAAGAAGCAGTCTACGCAGACGATGTAGAATACGAAGAATACGAAGGCGGGACAGCTTCGGCGGATGCAATCTATGAGGACCTGGATGATGCAGATGCATCTTTTGAAGTTTCGGAAGAAACGGAAGAAGATGAGGATGATGAGGACGAGGTACTCCCGTGGAGTGCCATGTCGGATCTGAATTTCTTCCAGAAGGTATGGTATTCTCTTGTACATATGAGTACTCTGGACAGAATTCTTACCACATCAGGTGTGCTGATTCTGATTCTGGCACTTGTGGCAGGTTCTGTATTTGTAGGGCGGCTTGATATTAACAGAAATACCTCCGGGAACAAGGTAACGGAAGTGGGGGCAAGTCTTGACGGAATCAAAGTAATCGGAGAAGACGGACTTTTAGCTGTGGCTGATGCGGAAATGGCAAGAATTGCCGCTGCCAATGCCATAGAAGAGGATGAAGAGCCGCAATACGATGAAAATGAATATGAGAAGAATGTGGAAGTGACCATGAATACCACATCTATTGAAAAGGACTTAAAAATCAAGTTTGTAAACAGTAAGACCAATAAGCTGATTGCCAATGTACCTTTTGCGGTAACCGTTGAGACACCGGATAAGAAGACCGAGACCTGGACGGATGATGATATGGACGGTATCATTTACAAAGCAGGAATTACGCCCGGTAAATACACGGTTGCCATGATAGAGCTGACGGATGAAAAATATAAGGACTACCGGATCAGCACAGATGCAAAGAAAGTAGATGTAAAAAAGGAAATTGCTTACCAGAAGGTGGATGTGTCGGATGAAATCAAGGATGAATCCGAGGTAAATGCCAATAAAGAGGATACCATGCAGAACGATACGGAGCAGGAATCCACCCTGGAAGATACGGTTCCCTGGGTAGAATCTACCAAAACCGTGCTTGAGGCCAGTTATACGGCAGTAGATAAAAAGAATGTGCAGGATCCGCTGAAGCTGGCAAAGAGCAGCAGTTATATAAGAACCGCAGATTTGATTTTATCGGATATGAATTTAAAGGTGGGCGACACGGCAGTGATTACCCTTCCTTCCCCCGGGACAGGTGTGACATTCGGGACACCGACCTATAATAATTATGATGCAGCGATTATCAGTATAGGATCCGACGGTACGGTAAAGGCGCTTAAAGAAGGCTGTACCTTTGTAACGGTCAACGTGACAGGTACGAAAACGGAAACAGATCCTTCCGGCGGAAATGCCGTTACCTCAGAAAACTATTCCGGTACCTTTATGGTAACGGTTTCAGCAGCGCAGATTGCCGTGACAGGGATTACCCTTGACCAGAATGCACTGGTAATTACGGTGGACGAATCCGCTACGTTAAAAGCAACCGTGACACCGGAGAATGCAACGGATAAGCAGCTTACCTGGAGCAGCTCCGATGAAAGTGTTGCTTCGGTAGCAGGCGGCGTGGTAACCGGTAAAAAGCAGGGAAGTGCTGATATTACCGTAAGCTCTGTCAGCAACCCGGGCGTAAAGGCCGTCTGCAAAGTTACGGTAAATGCAAAAGCAGACAACCGGACCCTTAAGTTAGACCAGACCAATGTGACGGTTCCGGTAAATGGTAAGACAGAGATTAAAGCTACCGTCACCAATGCGGGAACCGGTACTTCACTGGAGTATAGTCTTGATCAGAAAGATATTGTGAGCGTTTCCCTGGGCACAGCCAAGGACGGGGTAACACCTATTACCGTGACAGCCAAGAAGAAGGGAACAGCGATTCTCACGGTAAAAGTAAAGGACAGCAGCCTGACGGCAGTTTGTACCATTACGGTACAGGAGGGCGGCAGTCTGAAGCTGGATAAGACAACCCTTTCCGTACTGTCAGGAGGAAAAGGTACGGTGACTGCCACAGCGGATATGACCGGTGGTTCCTTCACGGCAGAATCCTCCAGCAAGGACGTGGCTACCGTTAAAATCACGGAAAGCAAGAAGACGTCCGATAATAAGCAGCTGCAGGGAACAGTGGAAGTGACCGGCGTGAAAGCGGGTTCTGCTACGATCACGGTTACCTATACGGAAAACGGCTACAGCATGAAGCAGACATTTACCGTGAAGGTAATGGCTAAGGATACAAAACTGACAGATTCCTCGAAGAGACAGCTCTATGTTCTCGTATCCGGCAACCAGTACAGGGAAGCAACCTATGCGGATTATTATGATACCAGCATTACCACGCTTTACCTGAAGACGGAAGGCAAGGTGAAATATACCGGCTGGCAGACCATAGACGGCAAGGTTTATTTCTTTGACGCAGCAGGTAACAAAGTTGTGGGTGAGCAGGTCATCCAGGGTGCAAAATATACATTTGCCAGTGATGGTTCCCTGGTTACGGGAAGCGGCAGCTTTGGTATTGATGTGTCCAAGTGGAACGGTACCATTGACTGGAAGGCGGTTAAAAACTCCGGTGTCAATTTCGTGATCATCCGCTGCGGTTACAGGGGCTCTTCCACGGGAGCACTGGTAGAAGATCCGAAGTTTAAGGCCAATATCAAAGGGGCAACGGATGCCGGCATCAAGGTAGGTGTTTATTTCTTCTCGCAGGCTGTGAATAAAGCGGAAGCGGTGGAAGAAGCTTCCATGACACTTGAACTGATTAAGAATTATAAGATTTCCTATCCGGTATTCCTGGATGTGGAAGGCAGTGGCGGCCGTGGAGACAATATTGACAAGGCTACCAGAACGGATGTCATCAAAGCCTACTGCGAAACCATACAGAATGCAGGTTATACCGCAGGTGTTTATGCAAACAAGAGCTGGCTGACCAGTAAGATCGATGCCAGCCAGCTTGGTAAATATAAGATCTGGCTGGCACAGTATGCGGCAACGCCCACTTATACCGGCAGATATGATATGTGGCAGTACAAGTCCACAGGAAAGATTTCGGGTATCAGCGGGAATGTTGATTTGAATATCAGCTATCTGGGATACTAAGTATGGAAATTCAAAAACAGACAGAATAGAAAGATAACGGTGCAGGAAAGGAGATAAGCATGAGAACTTATCTGGTTACAGGCGGAGCCGGATTTATCGGATCCAATTACATTCATTACATGTTTAAAAAATACGGAGATGAGATTCGCATCATCAATGTGGATGCCCTGACTTATGCGGGAAATCTGGAGAATTTAAAAGATGTGGAAAAACGCGAAAACTATACTTTTGTAAAAGCAGATATCTGCGACAAAGAGGCTATCCGTAAAATCTTTGCGGAAAATGACATTGACAGAGTGGTACATTTCGCAGCGGAAAGCCACGTGGACAGAAGCATCCGCAATCCGGAAGTGTTTATCCAGACCAATGTCTACGGAACGGCAGTCATGTTAAACTGTGCCAAGGAAGCGTGGGAACTTTCGGACGGCACGTTTAAGGCAGACAAGAAATTCCTGCATGTATCCACTGATGAGGTATATGGTTCTTTGGAAAAAGAGGATGAATTTTTCTATGAAACCACGCCTTATGCACCCCATAGTCCCTATTCTGCCAGCAAGGCAGGTTCCGACATGCTGGTAAAAGCCTATATGGATACGTATCATTTTCCGGCGAATATTACCAACTGCTCCAATAACTATGGCCCTTATCAGTTCCCGGAGAAGCTGATTCCCTTAATTATCAACAATGCACTTCACGGTAAAAAGCTTCCGGTATACGGAGACGGCAAGAACGTGCGTGACTGGCTTTATGTGGAAGACCATGCCAAGGCAATTGATATGGTGCAGGAACAGGGCAGACTGTTTGAAACCTACAATATCGGCGGACACAATGAGAAACAGAATATTGAGATTATTCACATTATCCTCGATACCCTGCAGGAAATGCTGCCGGATACCGATCCGAGAAAAGCGCTCATAAATGAAAACCTCATTACCTATGTGGAGGACAGAAAGGGCCATGACAGACGCTATGCCATTGCACCTGACAAGATTAAGGCAGAGATCGGCTGGTATCCGGAAACCATGTTTAAGGACGGCATCAAAAAGACCATTGCATGGTACTTTGAACATGAGGACTGGATGAAAAACGTAACCAGTGGGGATTACCAGAAGTATTACAGTGAAATGTACGAATAATCCGTGTAACATGATGAAATGGGAACGGCTTTCGCTGTTCCCATTTTCTGTATTCTGTGCTAAAATCAATTTATATGGCCTGAAAGGAGAGTTTTATGAAAGGTATTATTTTGGCCGGAGGATCCGGCACCAGACTTTATCCGCTTACAAAAGCAATTTCCAAACAGATTATGCCTGTTTATGATAAACCCATGATTTATTATCCGCTGTCTATTCTGATGCTGGCAGGCATCAGGGAGATTCTGATTATATCCACCCCCAGGGATCTGCCGGTTTTTGAAGAACTGTTAGGTGACGGCTCCCAGCTTGGCATGCAGTTTACCTATGCGGTGCAGGAACAGCCCAGAGGGCTTGCGGATGCTTTCATTATCGGTGCGGATTTTATCGGCAGTGACAGGGTCGCACTGATTCTGGGAGACAATATTTTCTATGGACAGAGCTTTTCCAGAGTGCTTAAGGAGGTTGCGTCCAGAGAAGAAGGCGCTACCATTTTCGGTTACTATGTGAGAGATCCCAGGGAATACGGCGTGGTGGAATTTGACGAGAACGGCAGGGCACTTTCCATTGAGGAAAAGCCGGAACATCCGAAGAGCAATTATGCAGTGCCGGGTCTTTATTTCTATGACAATGATGTAGTGGAGATTGCAAAGAATGTGAAGCCCTCCGCAAGAGGCGAAATTGAGATTACAAGCATCAATAATGAATATTTGAACAGAGGCATGCTGCGCGTGGAAACATTGGGAAGAGGGTTTGCATGGCTGGATACCGGCAATCATGATGCGCTTCTTGATGCGGCGGACTTTGTGGCAGCCTTCCAGAAGAGACAGGGACTTTATATTTCCTGTATTGAAGAGATTGCCTATAAACGGGGATTTATTACCAGAGACCAGCTCTTAGAGTTAGCCGAGCCCCTCATGAAGACCAATTACGGAAAATATTTAACAGAGGTTGCCAATGGACTCTAAGTTAAAAAAGATTGCCGTTTGCACAGCAGTGTGCATGCTGCTGTTGCTTGGCGGAATTGTGATACTGACCAATCTGCCCGGCAGGAAAAATACAGCCGGACAAGCCGTGGGAGCACAGAACCAGTCTGTTGTTGAATCACAGACACAAGCTTACGGGAAAGAAAACCTGTCCGCATTTTTGCAGGATGATTCTTTTTTTGATCAGGAAGAAGATCCTTACCTAAAACAGCTTTATGACGAATCCAACAGATTGTCCCTGATCGTGACTTCTGTGGAAAAAGACCTGCGTATACAGGTGGTGAGTCAGGAACAGGAGCTTGTAACCGGAGAAAGCTTTTACGTTACGTTAAATGGCAGGGATGAATATAAGGATCTGGATAAGGACGGCGTCATTTATATTGCGGATCTGCCGGCAGGAGAATATGAGGTGGCCTTAAAGCCCCTGGAAGGGTATAAGACACCGCTTGCTGCAACGAATATCCGTGTCAAGGACAAGGTGGAATACGTTGCAATAGAGGACATATCCCTGCTGATTAAGACGGAAGACGAGATTGATGCGGAAGCGGAAGATACCGGGGAGAGTAATACGGACGGTGATGAGACCGAGTTAAAAGAGGCAGCAGACTTAGGCACTACGGGTGTTCTGGGCATTGATGTCTCAAAGTGGCAGAAGGAAATAGACTGGGATAAAGTAAAAAATGCCGGTGTGGATTTTGCCATTATCCGGTGTGGTTATCGCGGGTCTGTCACGGGAAGTCTTGTAGAGGATCCTTATTTTGTACAGAATATCAAGGCAGCCGGTGCAGCCGGCATTAATGTGGGCGTCTACTTTTTTACACAGGCGGTGACGGAAGTGGAAGCGGTAGAGGAAGCCAGTATGGTGATTAGCCTGATCAAGGACTATGAGCTTTCGTATCCGGTTTTCATTGATACGGAGGGCGCAGGCGGCAACGGCCGTGCGGACAGTCTTTCCGTGGAGGAAAGGACAGCGGTCTGTGAGGCGTTCTGCTCCACCATAAAAAATGCAGGCTATGAGGCCGGTGTGTACGCAAGCCGTAACTGGTATAACAATAAGCTTGATACACCGAGTCTGGAGAAGTATACCATCTGGCTTGCCGAGTACAGAAGCGTACCTGTTTACCAGGGCTATTACCAGATGTGGCAGTTTACATCCAAGGGTAAAATTGACGGTATTACCGGTAATGTGGATTTAAATGTAAGCTACAGGAAGAAATAAAGAGCCGTATCTGCGGCAGAATGTGAGGAAAAAATGGGTAAGATAACAGTGGAAACCTGTGAAATTGAAGGACTTAAGATCATTACACCGAAGGTCTTCGGGGATGAAAGAGGTTATTTTATGGAGACCTATAATTACAATGATTATAAGGCTGCAGGAATTGATCAGATTTTTGTCCAGGATAATCAGTCAGCTTCCAAAAAGGGCGTGCTCAGGGGACTGCATTTTCAGAAACAATTCCCGCAGGATAAGCTTGTCAGGGTAATCCGTGGAGAAGTTTTTGACGTTGCAGTGGATCTTAGACCGGATTCCGCAACTTTTGGCAAATGGCATGGAGTAGTTTTGTCTGAACAGAATCAAAAGCAGTTTTTTATACCCAAAAATTTTGCACACGGCTTTCTGGTGCTCTCCGATTATGCGGAATTCTGCTATAAATGCACAGATTTTTATCATCCCGGGGATGAAGGCGGTATTTCCTATAAGGATGCGGATTTACATGTGGAATGGCCCATTCCGGAGGGCATGGAACTGATTTTATCCGAAAAAGACACTAAGTGGGGTGGCTTTGCGGAGTATGCAAAGGAACTTGGACGGTAAGAGGCATGAAGAAAAAGATATCTAAAAAGACGGGAATTCTGCTATTTTGCACAGTGGCACTGGTGATGACCTGCCTGATTATATTTCATAACAACCCCAATGCCCCTGCAAGGGAGGAATTGCTGAAAAAGGTGATTTCCGTAGCGGTCATTGCATTGTCCTGTGTTTTGTTTGCCACACTGTATGACAAGGTGACAGGGCTTCCGGCAGAGCTTTACCAGAACAGGCATCTGATCTGGAAGTTAGCCAAAAATGATTTTAAGAAAAGATATGCAGGTTCCTATCTGGGGGCAGTCTGGGCAATGGTACAGCCGGTTGTCACGGTTGTGATGTACTGGCTGGTGTTTGACAAGATTATGGGAAGTGCCGGTATGGCCATGCGCGGCGGCATTGATATCCCCTTTGTGCTGTTTCTGACGGCAGGCCTGGTTCCCTGGTTTTATTTTACTGAAGCGTGGACCAACGGAACCATGGCTCTTTTAGAGTACAATTATCTGGTGAAAAAGGTCGTATTTAAGATCAGCATTCTGCCGATTATCAAAGTGATCGGGGCAACCTTTGTGCATATTTTCTTTGTATGCATCCTTCTTCTGATAGCGACCCTGTACGGGTACACGCCCAGTCTCTATACCCTGCAGATTTTTTATTACAGCTTTTGTACTTTTATGCTGGTACTGGCACTCAGTTATACCACCTGTTCCCTGGTGGTATTTATGCGGGATATTTCCCAGATTATCAGCATTGCCTTACAGATTGGCATGTGGGCAACCCCTATTATGTGGGATTTCGGTGCCATCAGCCCGACCTGGGCCAAGATTTTGAAATTAAATCCCATGGTATATATTGTGAATGGCTACAGGGATGCCATTTACGGTCACTCCTGGTTCTTTGAAGACTTCTTTTCCACGATGTATTTCTGGATTGTTACCGTGGTGCTGTTTGGTATCGGTGCCGTGGTATTCAAGAAGCTGAAGGTGCATTTTGCGGATGTATTGTAAAGAAAGGTATGACAACAGAATGGAAAATCAGGAAAGAAAACCTGCGATTGTGGTGAAAGACCTTAAAAAAGTTTATAAATTGTATGACAAACCTTCGGATCGTTTTAAGGAGGCGTTCGGACTCAAAAAAACGAAGACCAAGGAGCATTATGCCTTAAATGGTGTCAGCCTCGAGATCTGTCAGGGAGAGACAGTCGGCATTATCGGTACCAACGGATCCGGCAAATCCACCATTTTGAAGATTATTACCGGCGTTTTAAGTCCCACTGCCGGGGAAGTAACGGTAAACGGCAGGATCTCCGCACTGTTGGAGCTGGGAGCCGGCTTCAACATGGAGTACAACGGGATAGAGAATATTTATTTGAACGGTACCATGATGGGATTTTCCCAAAAGGAAATTGATGCCAAGCTGCCTGAGATTTTAAAGTTTGCGGACATCGGAGACTATGTATACCAGCCTGTGAAGACCTATTCCAGCGGTATGTTTGTACGTCTGGCATTTGCGGTTGCCATCAATATTGACCCTGAGATTCTGATTGTGGATGAGGCGCTTTCCGTAGGAGACGTCTTCTTCCAGGCAAAATGCTATCACAAGTTTGAAGAGTTCAAACAGATGGGTAAGACCATCGTGTTTGTCAGTCATGACTTAAGCAGTATCAGTAAATATTGTGACAGAGTCTATCTTTTAAATCAGGGAAATCTGCTTGGGGAAGGAAGCCCCAAAGAGATGATTGATGCCTTTAAGAGAGTGCTGGTAGGCCAGTATGAGATTAAGGATGAGGAAGATTTGGAGGAATCATCCGTACACATTCCGGAGAGCGTTTTGAATCCGGAACTGTTGGAGTACGGAACCAGGCAGGCTGAAATCATTGAATTTTACATTACGGATGATAAGGACATCAAAACAACGGCTGTCATCAAAGGTTCTGAGTTTACCATTCATATGAAAGTAAAATTTCATGAGAGGATTGTTGCACCGATTTTTGCCTTTTCTTTTAAGAATATTAAGGGAACGGAAATTACCGGCACCAACAGTATGATCGAGAAATCATTTTTACAGCCTGTGGAAGCCGGGACGGTCAAAGAGGTAACATTCAAACAGAAAATGAGCCTGCAGGGCGGAGAATATCTGCTTTCCTTAGGACTTACCGGTTATGCAGGCAGCGAATTTGAAGTATATCACAGATTATATGACGTTTTGAATGTAACGGTGGTATCTGATAAGGATACCGTGGGATTTTATGACATGGATTCCACCGTAGAAGTAAAAGACGCATCCGGAAAAGGAAATGTAATCCCTTACAGGCAGGAAGCTTAAGGAGATTTGGGAACGGAGAAAGAAGCATGACCGAAAAAATTGGAAACATCACGCTTGATTTAACACATTATCCCGGAGAGGATTTTTACTGCGACGGCAGTGTGGAAGATGAACTGCTCGCCATTGTAAAAGAGTATTCCGCAATAGAATATCAAAAGATCATGGAAGACAAAAAAAGCTGGCCGGTTCTTTACCATCTGTCGCCTTTGCGGGAAAACATCGTGGAATGGATTCCCATGGATAAGAATGCCAAAGTGCTTGAAGTCGGAAGCGGATGCGGTGCCATTACCGGAGTTCTGTCCCGGAAAGCGGGAGAAGTAGTCAGCGTGGATCTGTCTAAAAAACGAAGCATGATCAACGCATACCGCCATGCAGACTGTGACAACGTAACGATTCATGTGGGAAATTTTTTGGATATAGAACCGGATCTGCCAAAGGATTTTGACTATATTTTTCTGATTGGCGTATTCGAATACGGACAAAGCTACATGAACACCGGAAAGCCTTTTGAGGATTTTTTAAAGCTCATTATGAAGCATGTTGCCCCGGGCGGCAGAGTTGTTATTGCCATTGAAAACAAATACGGTCTGAAATATTTTGCCGGCTGCAAGGAAGATCATCTGGGAAGCTGGTTCTCCGGCATTGAAAACTATGCGGAAGGCGGCGGTGTGCGGACTTTTTCCCGCAAAGGGCTGGAGAAGCTCTTTACTGCCTGCGGAATCGATCAATACCATTTTTATTATCCCTACCCGGACTATAAATTTATGACTACCCTGTATTCCGATGAATATCTGCCGGGAAAGGGAGAACTTTCCAACAATCTGCGGAATTTTGACCGTGACAGACTCCTGCTTTTTAACGAAAAAAATGCTTTTGACGGTATCGTGGACGACCAGTTGTTTTCTGTATTCGCAAATTCCTATGAGGTGATCATCGGAGACGGCTTTGACATCAAGTATTCCCGGTATTCCAATGACAGGGCGAAGGAATATCAGATCCGTACGGATATCTGCCGGGACGGCAAAGGACATGCCAGTGTGGAAAAGCATCCCTTATGTAAAGAAGCCGAGGAGCATGTACGCAGTATGGCAGATGCCTGCCAGACACTTATGGAGCGTTACAAGGGCGGAAATATTGATATTAATGCCTGCACCCTGCATGAGGAGAACGGCTGCGTATGGGATTCTTTTGAGTTCCTTCCCGGAAGGCTGCTTTCGGAGCTTTTGGATGAGTGCCTTGAAAAAGACGATATGGAAGGCTTTTATAAGCTGTTTCGTGAATACGTGGAAAGGACCGGCTACAATCCCACCTATCCGGCAGCAGATTTCGATATGATTTTCAGTAATATTATGATTCAGGACGATAAGTGGACCATCATTGATTATGAGTGGACCTTCGGGAAAGAGGTGGATCCTAAGGAGCTGGCGTTCCGTGCCGTGTATTGTTATCTGCTGGAAGATGAGAAGAGAAACAAATTAAACCTTGATTTAATTATGGAAATACTGGCAATCAGCGAGGAAGAGGCAGAGAATTTCCGGGAACAGGAAAGCGGTTTCCAGGAGTTTGTGACAGGAAAGCACAAGTCCATGTCGCAAATGCGTGAGATGATCGGCAACCGCATTTATGAGCCCATGAAGATGATTGAAAGAATGCAGGATTCTGCACAGGTAAGCCGTGTGCAGATCTATGAAGACTGCGGAGCGGGTTTTTCTGAGGAACATTCCTACTTTGTTAAGGATGCCTATGTTGGTGAACAGGATGTGGAGCTTACGATATCTGTGGACGGCAATGTCCGGATTGTCAGAATTGATCCTGCCATGACTTCCTGTGTGGTGCATATTGAGGAACTGTTATTTAACGGTGTGCCGGTACCCCTGCAGGATAAAAAAATATTCTATGTGAACGGGAAAATGGCAAAACCCTCTGCCACCTGTATCTTTGCTACTACAGATCCCAACCTTTACGTTAATATAGCGGATCTTGAGAGAAAGCCGGAAAATGAACTGTATGCAAAATTAAAGGTGGTTCCGATGCCGGAAAATATTGCGGCTGACATGGCGGGGGCCGTGAAGAAGCTCTTTTAAGCTACCGGCTTTTGGGAAGGATTACAAATTTGAAAATGAAAAGCATTGTCAAGAATCTGCTGGCACAAAGAATGGACCGGCAATATGAAAAGCTGTGCAGGGAAAGAGAGATCAGATACCCGGACTGGATAAAGGAAATGAACCGGGCTTCCATGGAAACTGCGTCTGTGGATGAAGCGGTGCTGCTTACCGGCACGGAGGGAGAATGGACGAAGGAAGCAGGGAAAGTCTTTGCTTCTTTCTTTGCCATGCACCCGGAAGTTATGGTGGCTTACGGGGACGAGGATGTGAAAGCGGGAGCCTGTGCATACAAAGATCCCTGGCTGAAACCGGACTGGTCGCCGGATACGTATCTTGACAGGGACTATCTGGGAGGCGCAGTAGCGGTCAGAAGGTCTTTTTGGGAAAAGCTTGTGGAAAAGGAGCCGGCTTTCGCCACCGGGCCTGCAGCCGCCCTGCATGACAGACTGGTATGCGAGGCAGCAGGATTTAAAAGGGGAGCAAACGCCATCCGGCACGTGACGGGTATTTATTTTCACCGAAACATGCCCTGGGAGGATTTAAAGCAGTCAAAAGCACAGCCGTACCCGCAGGAAAACGGGCTTCCGCTTATTTCTGTCATTATTCCTTCCAAAGATAATGCCCCTGTTTTAAGGAAATGTCTGGATACCTTTCAGAAGACGGCAGGAAATCTGGCGTATGAAATCTGGATCGTGGATAACGGCAGTACGGAAGCGGTACGTCTGCAGATAGAAAGTTTTGTCAGTGAGGATGACAGGTTACATTATCTTTACGAACCCATGGAGTTTAACTTCTCCAAAATGTGTAATATGGGAGCAGACAGGGCGTCGGGAGAACTGCTTTTGTTTTTGAATGATGATGTGGAAGCACTGCATGACGGGTGGCTTGCCCAAATGGCGCAGAAAGCGGTTCAGCCGTGGACCGGAGCCGTGGGATGTAAGCTCCTGTATCCGGATACGGACAGAATCCAGCATGCCGGTATCACCAATCTTCCCATGGGACCGGTGCATAAGCTGCAGTTTTTGAGAGATAACAAGTGTTATTATGATAACCGGGGCAGGGGAATCCGCAACTGCATTGCCGTGACGGGTGCCTGTCTTATGGTGAGAAAGCAGGTCTATCTGGAAGCGGGGGGATTCTGTGAAAAAATGCAGGTGGCCTTTAATGACGTAGACTTCTGCTTTACTTTATGGGAAGCAGGCTACTTTAATGTGGTGCTCAATTCTTTCCATCTGCTGCATCATGAATCCGTGAGCAGGGGTGCGGATGAATCGGAAGAGAAGCTGAAGCGGCTGCAGAGAGAGCGGACCATGCTCTATGACAGACATCCGCTTCTTGCGGGAAAAGATCCCTTTTATCATGACTGGCTGAACCGTGCCGGCCTGGATACCAGAATCCTGCCTGCCTATCTGACCGGCAGGGAGCTTTCGGATATCCGGCAGTGGAAAAAAGTGGAAAAAGGCAGCAAGATGGCGAATCTGATCACAAACGCAAGGAAGGACAGATGCCTGCTTTTACGGGTGGAAACCGCAGACAGCCATCATTTGCAGGGCTACGGTGTGGTGCTGGGCAGCGACAATGCCTGCTTTGCGGGAAAGCTTCTTTTTGAGCGAAGGGGCAGACAGCCACAGCTTTATGAAATGGATTATACAAGACAGTACCGCAGTGATTTAAAGGAGAACATGCCGGATCAGAAAAATGTGGCACTGTGCGGTTTTCATATAGAATTTAAGGAGCCTCTGCCGCAGGGCGAATACCGGATTGGTATGGTTTTCAGGGACAGGATTACCGGCAGCGGACTGATTAACTACTGCAACCGGACACTGATTGTGTAGGTTGCAGGGAAAAGACGGTGAAAATCATGGATACAAAGAACATGCAGGAGAATATGGACTACAAGGCAGCTTATGAGAGGGAGCATTTAAAAAATGCCGACCTGGCCGGACGGGTAGCAGATCTGGAAATGCAAAACGAAGAACTTACCTTTAAGCTTGACCGGATTAAGAATAATCCTCTGTTTAAAGCAAGCAAACCGGCAAGAAAGCTGATTCACTGGGCTGCAAGGCAAAAAAACCGCATTGCCAGCTGTGGCGGTCCCCGCGGTATTGTGCGGAAGTTGAAGAGCAAAAAGGAAGAAAGAAAAGCATACGCAAGCTATGGCACGGAGAGTTTTCCCACGCCCCAAAAGGCAAAAGAAGAGCGGGAGAGTGTATGGGAGCATCCGGTTAAAATAAGCATTCTGGTGCCGCTTTATAATACGCCGGCAGAATTTTTGACGGCAATGCTTGATTCCGTGGTAAACCAGACCTATGAAAACTGGGAACTGTGTCTGGCGGACGGATCCGATGACGCTCACAGTGAGGTGGGGGAAATCTGCCGTCAGTACATGGAGAAAGAGGGAGAAAGAGCCAGAATCCGGTATGAGAAGCTTGCAGAGAACAAAGGAATCTCCGGCAACACCAATGCCTGCTATGCCATGTCTTCGGGAGAGTATATCGGTCTGTTTGATCATGATGATATCCTGCATCCCTCTGCCCTGTATGAATATGTAAAAGCCATTAATGAACAGGGTGCGGATTATCTGTACTGTGATGAGACTACTTTTAAAGGTACGGATATCAATAAGATGCTGACCATGCACTTTAAGCCGGATTATGCAATTGATAACCTCAGGGCCAATAATTATATCTGCCACTTCAGCGTGTTTAAACGCACCCTGCTTGCGGATACGGAGCTGTTCCGCTCAGAGTTTGACGGCAGCCAGGATCATGATATGATTCTGCGGCTCACGGATAAGGCAGAGAGAATTGTGCATATTCCGAAGCTTTTATATTACTGGAGATCCCATGCGGGCAGTGTGGCTTCGGGAATCGAGGCCAAGACTTATGCCATAAATGCTGCGAAAGGCGCTGTGGCAGACCATCTTAGAAAGCATGGTTTTCAGAATTTTAAAATTGAAAGCACCAGAGCTTTTGAGACGATTTTCCGGATCCGCTATGAGATCATCGGAAATCCCCTGATTTCCATTGTGATTCCCAATAAAGACCATACGGAGGACTTAAGACGCTGCATTACTTCGATTCTGCAGAAGTCCACTTATGATAATTATGAGATTATCGTGGTGGAAAATAACAGCGAAACCCCAGAAATCTTCCGCTATTATGAGGAATTGCGGAAAAATGAAAAAATAACGGTCGTTACTTATAAAGGTGACTTTAATTACTCCGCTATCAACAATTTAGGCGTAAAACAGGCTGCCGGAGAGTATGTGCTTTTATTAAACAATGATACCGAAGTGATCACGGTCAACTGGATGGAGGAGCTTCTCATGTATGCCCAGCGGGAGGATGTGGGTGCCGTGGGAGCCAAGCTTTACTATGCAGACAAGACCATCCAGCATGCAGGCGTGGTGATCGGTCTCGGCGCACATCGGACAGCCGGACACAGTCACTACCGGATGCCCAGACAGAATCTGGGCTATATGGGCAGACTCTGCTACGCACAGGATGTGTCTGCCGTGACGGGTGCCTGCCTTTTGGTAAAAAAGGCTTTATACGAAAAAGCCGGCGGGCTGGATGAAAGCTTTGCCGTTTCCTTGAATGACGTGGATTTCTGCCTGAAACTGCGGCAGATGGGACTTTTAAATGTTTTTACGCCCTTTGCGGAGCTGTATCATTACGAATCGGTTTCCCGGGGAATGGACACGTCGGGAGAAAAGGCAGAACGCTATAACGCGGAATCTGCCCGGTTCCGGGAGAAGTGGAAGGAAGTCCTTGCAAAAGGCGATCCTTACTACAATCCCAATTTTTCACTGGACAGAAGTGACTTTGCCTTGAAGGTTCACTAAGATTTTTGGGTAATCGTTGAAAATTGCGCCTGATTTCCAAAGATGAGTGTGGAAATATTTATGGTAATATGATATACTACCAACATGAAAAAAGCTCGAACAGGGCATTGAAATGTGAGAAGAAAGGACAGGGAATACAGTATGGATTTTATGAGTAAATTCCAGTTCTGGCTGGACAATGATTATTTTGATGAAAAGACAAAAGAGGAGCTCCTTGCCATTCGTAATAACGAATCCGAGATTGAGGATCGTTTTTATAAGGATCTGGA
>JBJFCA010000096.1:0-3890 GCA_051888725.1 Lachnospiraceae bacterium | reverse complement strand
GAGCATTCTCCCTACTTAGACTGGTTCCGTATTAATCTTTCCGGCAATGATGCGTATAACGACGGCCTCTGGTACGAGGGCTGGGAAGGCAATTATGACCTGGTGAAATTAAATCTGGAAAATCCCCATGTCGTAGACCATATTTTAGATGCCGTAGACTACTGGATCAAAGAATTTGACATTGACGGGCTGCGTCTGGATGTAGCGTACTGCTTAAATGAGAATTTTGTCAGAAGACTGCGCAGCTTTACTGACAGTAAAAAACAGGATTTCTTCCTTTTAGGTGAAATGCTCCATGGTGATTACAACCGCCTCATGAACGATTCCATGCTGCATTCCGCCACCAACTATGAATGCTATAAAGGACTTTATTCCAGCTTCAACAGCATGAACATGTTCGAAATCGTTCATTCCCTTCTGCGCCAGTTCGGTCCCGAGAACTGGACTCTTTACAGAGGGAAGCACCTGCTGTCCTTCGTGGATAACCATGATGTGACCAGGGTGGCAAGCATTCTCACCAATGAAAAACACCTTCCCCTGATCTATGCCCTGATGTTCGGTATGCCCGGTATCCCCTGCGTCTACTACGGAAGTGAGTGGGGAGAGAAAGCAAACAAGAGTGAAGGCGACCCTGCTCTCAGAAAAAGCTTTGACCATCCCGTATTTAACGAGCTGTCTGAATGGATCAGCAAGCTTGCGGAGGCGAAAAAGAATTCCAAAGCATTAAATTACGGTGACTTCCGTTCTGTGGTGCTTACCAATAAACAGTGTATTTTTGAAAGAAAAACAGAGGGCGAACGGGTACTTGTTGCCATCAACGCCGAAGAGGCTCCTTACTCTGCACACTTTGATGCAGGCTGCGGCACGGCAGTGGATCTCATTACAGGAGAGGCACACGACTTTGGCGGCGGCAGCGAGCTTCCTCCCTACAGCGCATATTTCTGGAAGATGGAACGTTAGAGTCCATCTTCCACCCTTGACATTTCCCTTATAATTCGTTACAATATGTAGCGTGCTACAGTTACAGGGAGGTATTTTTATGCCGCAAAAAGATATTGGCTATCTGATCAAAAATATTAACGACAAGCTTAAGGTAAAAGCGGACGCTGACTTAAAAAGTTATCATCTCACCCTGGCACAGAGCCGCGTACTTGCTTTTTTAAGCAGCAAAGGCGGGCAGGCTACGCAGAAAGAAATTGAAGTTTTTATGGAAGTATCCCACCCTACCGTCGTCGGCATCGTTTCCCGCATGGAACAAAACGGGCATGTTGTATGCCGAATGGATGAAACCGACAAGCGAAATAAAATTGTGGCGTTCACCACGCAGGGAGCGTATCTGGCGAAAGACATGGAAAAGAATATTTTTGCCAATGAGAAAAAGATGCTTACCGGCCTTTCCGATGCGGATAAGGAACACCTGCGGACCATGCTGTTGACCATTTACAAAAATCTGGAGTAAGTAAGCCGCTCATCCCGGCTTTTACTTATTGTAAATGTGTAGCGTGCTACACTAAACCGTACCAAAAGGAGGCTGACTATGTTAAAAACTCTCTCAAAGAGCCTGCGTGAAAATAAGACAGGTTCTGTTCTGACGATTCTTTTGTCCATACTGGAGGCGGCATTTGAAATCATGATACCTCTTTGCATGGCAAAAGTAATTGATGAAGGTATTGATGCCGGAAACAGGAATGCTGTCTGGAAATACGGAATGGTTTTGCTTATTGTTGCATTCTTTCAGCTCATTACAGGCGTGCTTGCCGCCCATATTGCTGCCCGTGCATCGGTAGGCTTTTCTGCCAATTTAAGACAGGATATGTACGATCATGTACAAACCTTCGCCTTTTCCAATATCGACAAATTTTCCACGGCATCCATTGTGACGCGTCTGACTACGGATGTCACCAATATTCAAAATGCATACCAGATGCTCATCCGCATGGCAATCAGGGGGCCCATCATGCTCGTTTTCTCCATGATTGTATCCTTCCTCATAAACAAAAAAATTGCCTGCATTTTCCTTGCAGTCATCCCTCTGATGACCCTCCTGCTTCTGCTGGTCATCAGGAAGGTAAATCCTATTTTCAGCCGTGTATTCAGAACTTATGACAAGCTCAACAATGTGGTACAGGAAAATGTTCGTGGCATCCGTGTTGTGAAATCCTTCAACCGTGAGGATTACGAAATCAGTAAATTCAAAAGTATTTCCCAAAGTATCTACGAAGATTTTGCAAAGGGGGAAAGACTGCTTGCTTTTAATTCGCCGATTATGCAGTTTTTCATGTATGCCTGTATGATTCTCATTTCCTGGATCGGTGCAAAGGCAATTGTCGCAAGCTCCAATCAGGCTTCCCTTGGCATGACAACGGGAGATCTGACCGCACTGTTTTCTTATGCCACACAGATTCTGATGAGTCTTATGATGCTTTCCATGGTCTTTACCATGATTACCATTTCCCTTGCTTCTGCACGACGAATTGCAGAACTGTTAAATGAAGAAACAGATATTTGCAACCCGAAAGACCCTGTCATGAGCGTACAGGACGGCTCTGTATGCTTTGAAAATGTGGATTTTGTTTATGCCAGGGCGGCAGATAAAAAGGTTCTCGACCGGATTAATCTCTCCATTGCCTCCGGAGAAACCATCGGCATCATCGGCGGCACCGGCTCCTCCAAAACGAGTCTTGTGCAGCTGATTCCCCGTCTTTATGATATAACCGGCGGAAAGCTGACACTGGGTGGCATTGACGTGCGTGATTATGACCTGACGGTACTTCGCAATGCCGTTGCAATGGTTCTGCAAAAGAACGAACTGTTCTCCGGTACGATCCGGGAAAATCTGCTCTGGGGCAATGAAGATGCCACTGATGAAGAAATAAGACATGCCTGTAAACTTGCCTGTGCAGATGAGTTTATTGAAGCTTTTCCCCGGCAGTACGACACTTATATTGAACAGGGTGGAAGCAATGTTTCCGGCGGGCAGAAACAGAGGCTGTGCATTGCCCGTGCACTGCTGAAGAAACCAAAGGTTTTAATTCTGGATGATTCCACCAGTGCCGTAGACACCGCAACCGATGCAGCCATTCAGAAATCCTTTTCCGAATATATTCCCGATACCACAAAGATCATCATTGCACAACGGGTCAGCTCCGTGCAGCATGCCGACCAGATCGTAGTGCTGGATGACGGCAGGATTGCTGCAGTAGGGAAACATGATGCCCTCCTTAAAAGCTGCCCGATTTACCGGGAAGTATATGAATCCCAGAAGAAAGGAGAGAAAGAACATGTTTGACAGAAAAACTCTTGGCAGACTGCTTTCTTACATGAAAGAATACAGGGGACAGCTTATCACTGTGGTGATATGCATCCTGTTAAGCACAATTGCCTCTGCGGTTTCTTCCCTGTTTTTACAGACGCTGATTGATGATTATGTCGTACCTTTGCTTGGAACATCCTCTCCGGTGTTCACATCACTTTTGAAGGTGCTTGTCATCATCGGCATTGTATACCTTATCGGTGTCCTTTCCACATATTTTTATAATCGTATTATGGTTACGATTGCACAGGGCACCCTCAAAAAAATCCGTGATGAAATGTTTGAAAAAATGCAGCGTCTTCCAATCCGGGTATTTGATACGCGTACACACGGTGACATTATGAGTCTTTATACCAATGATACCGATACGCTTCGACAGATGATTGCACAATCCATGGCACAGCTTGTTTCTTCCGTATTTACGATTGTGGCAGTGTTTATCTGCATGCTCTACATCAGTGTATGGCTGACACTTGTTGCGGTCGCGGTTATGTTCCTGATTCTTAAGATTGTAAAAGCTGTAACGGGTAAGATTGGCAGTTTCTTTATCATGCAGCAAAAGACACTTGCCGACGTC
>JBJFCA010000095.1:0-3954 GCA_051888725.1 Lachnospiraceae bacterium | reverse complement strand
ACATGGATTTACCGAATTATAAAGAAGGTGTGATTCTTCCGGACGGCAGTTATCTGCCCATGAAGGAGGGACACCTGCATACGCTGATTGGTGTGTGCGGGATTCCTGAGGATGAGCTGTGGAAGAGGATTCCCAAGGATGATTCTCCGCTGTTCTGGCTGATTGCGTATACAGGCTGTGTAATTACCGATTTGAACTCCTCCGTAGGTCTCAAGATGACGGAAGCCCAGAAGCGAACCTTTGACAGACTGGTCGCGGACGGCATCATAACGGATAAGTATTACGATATCACCGGGGAGCGTAAAAAGCGTGCCGCCTTAGATGAATCCTAACATTTTCCTATACATACAGAAAAAAAGACGTTATAATAACAGATAAGATGGATACAAAATAATACAGAAAAGGAGAGATTCCTGATGAGTAAGAAGAAAGCAGTTGTCTCCCTGGGACATGATGCCCTCGGATATACAACTTTAGAGCAGTGGGATGCCGTAAAAAAGACCGCAAAGGCGTTGGCAGATCTGGTGGAAGCAGGATATCAGCTTACCATTACACACAGCAACGGCCCGCAGGTCAGCATGATCCATAAGGCAATGACAGAGCTTCGCAGAGTTTATATTGATTATACACCGGCACCGATGTGTGTCTGCTCCGCAATGAGTCAGGGCTATGTGGGATATGATATCCAGAACTCCTTAAGAGCAGAGCTTCTGGAACGCGGTATCGTGAAGACTGTCAGTACGATTCTGACACAGGTAACCGTGGATCCGTATGATGAAGCGTTCTATGAGCCTACCAAAAAGATTGGCCGTTATATGTCCAAGGATGATGCGGATATTGAAATCAAAAAAGGAAATTATGTGACCGAGGAACCCGGTAAAGGATACCGCCGTGTGGTAGCAGCGCCTTCCCCGATTGGAATTGTGGAAATTGATGCCATAAAGACGCTGGCGGATGCCGATCAGATTGTGATTGCCTGTGGTGGCGGCGGCATTCCCGTTATTCCGCATAATCATGTTTTACAGGGGGCTTCTGCCGTAATTGAAAAGGACTCCATTGCCGGTAAACTGGCATCGGATCTTGCAGCTGATACCCTGGTGATCCTCACAGGCGTAGATAAGGTTTATCGTAACTTTGGAAAAGAGAATCAGGAAGCAATCGAAAAGATGACTGCAGCAGAGGCTAAAACCATGATGCAGGAGGGAGAGTTTGAAGCAGGTACCATGCTGCCCAAGATTGAAGCAGCGGTATCCTATCTGGAAAACGTGCCCGAAGGAAGTGTTCTGATCACTTCCATGGATCACGTAAAAGAGGCATTAAAGGGAAAGAACGGCACGGTAATTACGGCGTAATTTCTTTACCGTGTAATCCCTTCCTCGAGACATTCAAAAAATTCAGCAAACGTTTTTTTGCAGCAGGAAGGGTTTTCGATGACAATTCCTTCCGCAAAAAGTCCGGTAACAGCAAAGCCCATGGCGAGTCTATGATCGTCGTGGGTTTTTATTCTGGCAGGTTTCGGCTCACCCGGGAAAATGGTAATGGAATCCGGACGTTCCTCACAGGCAATGCCCATAGCTGTCAGGTTCTCGGCAATGGCACTGATTCGGTCACTTTCCTGATTACGGATGTGCCCGATACCGGTAATGGTGACCGGACTGTCGGCAAAGGGGGCAATTGCAGCCAATGTAATGGCCTGGTCGGAGCATGCGGACATGTTCACGCTGATTCCGTGCAGTTTTTCCTTGGGACCGGTGACACAGATGCCCTCCGGTGTATGGGTGACGGTACAGCCCATGTTTTGCAAAATGGTCAAAAAGTAAGTGTCACCCTGCAGGGAGTCTTCGGGTACGCCATCCACGATCATGCTGCAGCCGGATACTGCAGCCAGTGCATAGAAATAGCAGGCTGCCGATACATCCGGTTCTATGGCATAAGTTCCTGCCTGATAAGTCTGCCCGGCCCTGATAAGGAAGGTATCGGGGGAAGGCTGCTCCATGAAGACTCCAAACTGTTCCATCATTTTTTTGGTCATTTCAATATAGGCCATGCCATGGGTACCGACTACATGTATGGTTACATCCTCCTTTGCCAGGGGTGCGGCAATGAGGAGTGCACTTAAAAACTGGCTGCTCTTGTCAATATCAATGGTAAGGTCTGTCCGGGAGAAACCATGTGCATGCAGGGTAAAAGGAAAATACCCTTCTTTTTCGGCAAACGTAATTTCACAGCCTGTGGATTCTAATGCAGTAAGTAACGGAGCCATGGGGCGATTCCGCATCTGCTCTGAAGCATCCAGAAAGAATTTTCCCTCCGATACGCCTAATACAGCGGAAAGAAATCTTGCTGCCGTACCGGCACTGCCTACATACAGGGAAGCGTTCTTTACAGGGAGGGCACCGGAGAGTCCCTTTACCGTTACTTCTCCTTCGGCTTCCTTCGCTGTTACCTGAAAGGAGAGAGACCTTAAGCATTTTAAAAAGTGTCTGGAATCGTCTGAAAACTGTGCTCCGGTCAGCCTGCTTTCGCCGTCTGCAAGCATGGCAAGCAAAAGAGCCCGGTTGGTAATGCTTTTGGAGCCGGGTACTTTGACATGTATTTTTTTATGGGAAAAATCTTTTGTAATTACAGGAACCTGATATTCGTTCGTAAGTTTCATGATGACACCTTTCTTTGCGTGTTCAGCATCTCTATGTATACGGGAACTGTCCGTATGCATACTTTGGATTCGCATGCGGGCAACACCTCGTATGAATCTGCCATGTAAAGTGTATCATGAACTTTTCGTTTTTACAATTTTTTTGAAACTTCTTTTTGCGGATTCTTTTCTTGTTACTTAGTAACTAATTTTATAGGTATTTTTTATAGAAAAAGTCGGTTGTTTTTTTTAGGAAAAATCTTATATAATTTTGTTAGATGGAGCAGTCTGTCTAAATACATTTTGGAGAATGAAACGGAAAGGATATAAGTATGCTGTTTGTAGGTGTGGATTTAGGAACATCCGCAGTGAAGCTTTTGCTGATGGATGAAAATGGAAAGATTCAGAAGACCGTTTCCCGGGAGTACCCGTTGTATTTCCCTCATCCGGGGTGGTCGGAGCAAAGACCGGAGGACTGGTATACACAGACACTTGACGGTATGAAGGAACTGCTTTCGGATGCCTGTAAAGAGGAAGTGGCGGGCTTAAGCTTTGGCGGGCAGATGCACGGTCTGGTGCTTCTTGATGAAAACGATGAGGTCATTCGTCCCGCTATTCTTTGGAACGACGGACGAACCTTTGAGGAATGTGATTATTTAAATACAGTAATCGGCAAGGAGAAGCTTTCTGCCTGTACGGCCAATATTTCCTTCACCGGTTTTACTGCTCCCAAGATTTTATGGGTAAAAAACAATGAGCCCGAAAATTTCGCAAGAATACATAAAATCATGCTGCCCAAGGATTATCTGGCATATAAGCTTTCCGGTGTGCACTGCACGGATGTGTCAGATGCTTCCGGTATGCTTTTGTTTGATGTGAAGAACAGAACCTGGTCAAAGGAAATGTGTGAGATCTGCAGTGTCAAACCTGAGTGGCTTGCCGGAGTATACGAGAGCTATGAAGTGGTAGGAACCCTGAAAAAGGAAATTGCACACCAGCTTGGTTTGCCTGATACCGTAAAGGTGATTGCAGGTGCCGGAGATAATGCGGCAGCCGCAGTGGGTACCGGCACCGTGGGCGACGGCAGGTGCAATATCTCCCTGGGTACCAGCGGTACAATTTTTATTTCCTCCAGAAATTTTGGCGTAGACAAAAACAATGCATTGCACTCATTTGATCATGCAGACGGTACCTATCATCTGATGGGCTGCATGCTTTCCGCTGCTTCCTGTAATAAATGGTGGATGGATGAAATACTTCGTACAAAGGAATACGCAGCAGAGAAGGAGGGGATTACCGGGCTTGGAGAAAATCATGTA
>JBJFCA010000094.1:0-3993 GCA_051888725.1 Lachnospiraceae bacterium | reverse complement strand
AAGGTTTTAAGGTGTTTTTGTAAAATAAAATATGGTTACGAGTAAGGCTTTCTGGTTAGGGTCTGAACAGTAACAGTTTACTCTATCGGATAGAAACTAATGCTTGAAATACTGCCTGATAGAGTGTAAAATATTGTGAGTAAAAAAATAGAGTTAAGTGCGAAAAAACGCATGGATAGGAGCAGATATGGCGCTTTCCAAGAAGCCGGTTACCGGCATGAAGGATATTTTACCTGCAGAGATGCAGATACGTGATTATGTAATCGGCGTGATTAAGGATACTTACGGTAAATTCGGATTTACTTCCATTGAGACCCCCTGTGTGGAGAATATTGCCAATTTGAGCAGTAAACAGGGTGGTGAAAATGAAAAACTGATTTTTAAGATTTTAAAGCGTGGAGAGAAATTAAATCTTGAAACGGCAGAGAGTGAAAATGACCTGGTGGACGGCGGACTCCGTTACGATCTGACAGTTCCCCTGGTTCGTTTTTATTCCAACAATGCGGCAAACCTGCCAAACCCGTTTAAAGCTTTGCAGATGGGAAATGTATGGAGGGCAGACCGTCCCCAGAGAGGACGTTACCGCCAGTTTATGCAGTGCGACATTGATATTTTAGGGGAGCCTTCCAATTTAGCTGAGATTGAGCTGATTTTGGCAACGACCACGACCCTGACGAGACTTGGCTTTACAGGCTTCCAGATCAGAATCAATGACCGACGGATCTTAAAAGCCATGGCTTCTTTTGCGGGCTTCCCGGAGGAAGACTTTGACAGTGTTTTCATTACACTTGACAAGATGGACAAGATTGGTATGGAAGGCGTCAAAGCAGAGCTTATGGAAGCCGGTTACGGCGAAGAAATGTGTGATAAGTACTTAAATCTTTTTGCAGAAGTTAACAAGGCTGCAAACGGTCCGGCTTATCTTACGGAAACCCTGAAGGATTATCTGGATGCGGATGTGATGCGTTCCTTCATGGAGATTATGGACAGTGTAAAGGCTACCAAGGCAGACTCCTTTGAACTGCTGTTTGATCCTACGCTGGTAAGGGGCATGAGCTATTACACCGGCACTATTTTTGAAATTGCCATGCCGGAATTTGGCGGCAGCTGCGGCGGAGGCGGCAGATATGACAAGATGGTGGGTAAGTTTACCGGTACGGATGTGCCTGCATGCGGATTTTCCATTGGTTTTGAAAGAATCATCATGCTGCTTATGGAAAAGGGCTTCCAGGTACCGGCACAGCCTGCTAAAAAGGCATATTTAATTGAAAAAGGGGTATCCGGAGAGACTTTGTGCGATATCATTGCGAAAGCCCAGAAGGAGAGAGAAGAAGGGCAGCAGATTCTGATTGCACGTATGAATAAGAATAAGAAATTCCAGAAGGAACAGCTGACTGCAGAAGGTTATGAAGAGTTCGTGGAATTTTATAAGAATCCTCTGCAGCACTAAGCAGAGATAAAGTGAGGAGAAAACAATGGCTGAGACAATGAAAGGATTAAAAAGGACACACCGGTGCGGAGAACTTACAAGTGCAAACATCGGTGAAACCGTCACAGTTATGGGATGGGTGCAGAAACAGCGTAACAAAGGCGGTATTATTTTTGTGGATATGCGTGACCGCGCAGGCATTCTGCAGGTGATTTTTGAGGAGAGTGACTGCGGCAGCGAGAACTTTGAAAAAGCGGCAAAGTTAAGAAGTGAATTTGTGATTGCCGTAGTGGGACGTGTGGAAAAAAGAGCGGCTGCAAGCAATGAGAACCTTTCCACAGGGGACATTGAAGTCAGAGCAAAAGAAATCCGCATTTTATCCGAAGCGGAGACACCGCCCTTCCCTGTGGAAGCAGATACCAAGACCAAAGAAGATTTAAGATTAAAATACCGTTATCTGGATTTAAGAAGGCCCAATCTGCAGAACAATCTGAAGTTGAGAAGCAAAATCACGACCACAATCCGCAAGCATATGGATGAAGAAGGATTCTATGAAATCGAGACGCCCATGCTTTGCAAGTCCACGCCGGAAGGTGCAAGGGATTATCTGGTGCCCAGCCGTGTTCATCCGGGCAAGTTTTATGCACTGCCCCAGTCACCGCAGATTTTCAAACAGCTTTTGATGTGCTCCGGTTACGACCGGTATTTCCAGATTGCAAGATGCTTCAGGGATGAGGACTTAAGAGCGGACAGACAGCCGGAATTTACACAGGTTGACTTAGAGATGTCCTTTGTAGATGTGGATGATGTGATTGAAACCACCGAAAAAATGGTAGCAAAAGTCTGCAGGGAAGCCATCGGACTTGAGGTTTCACTCCCCATTCAGAGAATGACCTGGCAGGAAGCTATGGAACGCTTCGGCTCCGATAAGCCGGATACCAGATTTGGCATGGAACTTAAGAACGTATCCGATGTGGTGAAGGGCTGCGGTTTCGGCGTATTTACCTCTGCCCTGGAAAATGGCGGTTCGGTGAGAGGTATCAATGTAAAGGGTGAAGCAGAAATGCCCCGAAAGAAGATCGATGCTCTGGTTGACTTTGCAAAAGGTTATGGAGCAAAGGGACTGGCATATCTGTCTGTTTTACCGGACGGCACATACAAATCTTCTTTTGCAAAGTTCATGACAGAAGAGGAACTGAAATCACTTGTGGATGCCATGGAAGGAGAGCCGGGAGACCTGCTTTTATTTGCGGCTGATAAGAACAAGATTGTATTCAGTGTACTGGGTGCTCTTCGTATTGAAGTGGCAAAGCAGCTTGATCTGATTGACAATGATAAATTTAATTTCCTCTGGGTAACGGAATTCCCTCTCTTAGAGTGGAGTGATGAAGAAAACCGTTTTGTGGCAATGCACCATCCGTTTACCATGCCCATGGATGAGGACCTTCAGTATCTGGATTCCGATCCCGGCAGGGTGCGCGCCAAGGCATATGATATCGTATTAAACGGTATCGAGCTGGGCGGCGGCAGTGTGAGAATCTTCCAGCCTGAGGTACAGGAAAAAATGTTTGAGGTACTGGGCTTTACCAAGGAAGCTGCTTATGACAGATTCGGATTCCTGATCAATGCGTTCAAATACGGTGTACCGCCTCACGCAGGACTGGCAATCGGTCTTGACCGTTTCGTCATGCTTCTTGTAAAGGCAGACAATATCCGTGAAGTGATTGCCTTCCCGAAGGTAAAGGATGCTTCCGACCTGATGAGCAATGCACCGGATGTGGTGGATGAGAGCCAGCTTACGGATCTTCAGATTGCATTGGATCTTAAGGATGCTGAGAATACTGAGGATGCAGAGTAAGTACTTGCAACTGTTGAAATAGTTGGAAATCTGAACGATTTCATTTTGGTATAATACGTATGATTCAGGTTTTAAAGATGAATATTGCAGGGCTCTTGGACCCTGCAATCAGACAAAGAGCATGTGCATTTTTAAATGAGGAAAGAATGTCACATGCTCTTTCCTTTCATAAGGATAGAACAAGAGCACAGAGCATCGGCGCATGGCTGTTGTTGGAGCATGCGCTTCTTACTCTTAAATTGTCCGAAAAGCTTAAAAATACAGTGTGCTCAGCCGCCCCTTCTGGGGTTACAGAGGTGTCCCTGAATGAACTCTTAACAGGGCTGGAAGCTTTGACGGAGGAAGAAAAGCAGAGGCTTCTTACCCTGACCCGGGTGCGGAAAGGGGAGCATGGAAAACCCTATCTGAAAGACAGGAAGGATCTGTTTTTCAATCTGTCCCATTCGGGAGACTATGTGCTGTGTGCCGTTTCGGACAGGGAAGTCGGTGCTGATATCCAGAAGCGGCATGACAGGGATGTTACCGGGATACTGCGTAAAATTCTGAATTCCCGGGAGCAGACGGATGATTTCTTTTTGCTGTTTTCTGCCAAGGAAGCCTTTGTAAAATGCATGGGAGACGGATTGTCACGGGATTTTTCCCACCTGTTAGTGGAACCACTTAAGAAGAAGGTGACAGATACCGTGACCGGTGAAAGCCTCAGTTT
>JBJFCA010000093.1:0-18865 GCA_051888725.1 Lachnospiraceae bacterium | reverse complement strand
AGAAGGTATAATATTCAGAGATGTGACCAGCGTTTTACAGGACCCGGATGGTTTACACCTTGCCATTGATACCATGCAGGATCTGGTCAAAGACCTTGAGTATGATGTCGTGGTAGGTGCAGAATCCAGAGGATTCATATTTGGCGCTCCGATTGCTTATAATAATCATAAGCCTTTTGTACTGATCAGAAAAAAAGGAAAGCTGCCCTGTGAAACCATAGAAGAAACCTATGACCTCGAATATGGCAGTGCAACCATTGAAATGCACAAGGATTCCATTAAAGCCGGACAGAAAGTACTGATCGTGGATGACCTGATTGCCACGGGCGGTACAACAGAAGCCATGATTCATCTGGTGGAGCGCCTTGGCGGAGAAGTGGCAGGACTTCTGTTTTTAATGGAACTTGCGGGATTAAAGGGCAGGGAGAGACTTTCCGGATATCGTATGGAATCTGCAATTATTTATGAAGGAAAATAAAACCGCGTAAAGGTGCGATGACCTATGACAGAAGAAAAAAATGAAATTGTTCTTGATGATGGAAAAATAACTGCACTAAAAGAATTCATGACACCTGATGAACTCTATCAGATGCTGATTGACCGTGTCAAAAAATACCACCCTTCCGCTGATATTTCCATGATAGAAAAGGCATACAAAATAGCGAGCAAGGCACATGAAGGACAGTTAAGAAAGTCCGGTGAGCCATATATTATCCACCCGCTTTACGTAGCCATTATTCTGGCAGATCTGGAAATGGACAAAGAAACCATTGTGGCAGGTATTCTGCATGATGTGGTGGAAGACACCATCATGACCGAAGAGGAGATCACAAAGGAATTCGGAGCGGAAGTCGCACAGTTAGTGGATGGAGTCACTAAACTTGCCGGTATCCCGCTTAGCAGCGGAAGCGGTTCGGAAAGTGATGCCAGACTGGAAATGCAGGCGGAAAACTTACGTAAGATGTTTTTGGCCATGGCGAAGGATATCCGTGTCATTATTATTAAGCTTGCAGACCGTCTGCACAATATGCGCACCTTAAAATACCAGAAACCGGAAAGCCAGCAGAGAATTGCAAAGGAGACGCTGGAGGTCTATGCCCCCATTGCACAGAGACTGGGCATTTCCAAGATCAAGGTGGAACTGGATGATCTGGCACTTAAGTATCTGGAACCGGAGGCATATTATGATCTGGTGGAAAAGATTGCAGTCAGAAAAAGTGAAAGAGAAAAGTATATTGAAAGCATTGTGCAGGAAGTAAGAAAACATATAGAGAATGCCGGGATCAAAGCGGAAATTGACGGCAGGGTCAAGCATTTCTTCAGTATCTACAAAAAGATGAAGAATCAGAATAAGACCCTGGATCAGATCTATGACCTTTTTGCGGTACGTATTATTGTGGATACGGTGAAGGACTGTTATGCGGCACTGGGTGTGATTCATGAAATGTATAAACCCATACCGGGACGTTTCAAAGATTATATTGCCATGCCAAAGGCAAATATGTACCAGTCCCTGCATACCACAGTCATCGGTACGACCGGACAACCGTTCGAAGTACAGATTCGTACCTTTGAAATGCATAAGGCTGCAGAATACGGTATTGCCGCACACTGGAAATACAAAGAAGCGTCCGACGGTAAAAAAGTAGAGACACAGGAAGAAGAAAAACTCACGTGGTTAAGACAGATCTTAGAGTGGCAGAGAGATACTTCTGATAACCGCGAGTTCATGAATCTTCTAAAAAATGATCTGGATCTGTTTTCTGATAATGTATACTGCTTTACGCCAAGCGGGGATGTAAAGAATCTTCCCGCCGGTTCTACGCCCATTGATTTTGCGTACAGCATCCACAGTGCCGTGGGCAACAGGATGGTGGGTGCCAGAGTAAACGGCAAGCTTGTGACAATCGATTATGAGATCAAAAACGGAGACCGCGTGGAAATCATTACCTCCCAGAACTCCAAGGGGCCCAGCAGGGACTGGCTCAAGATCGTAAAGAGTACACAGGCGAAAAACAAGATTAACCAGTGGTTTAAGAATGAATTCAAGGAAGACAATATTGGAAAAGGCAAGGAGCTTCTGGCCAATTACTGTAAAGTCAGGGGAATCCAGCTTTCAGATCTTATGAAACCAGATTATATGGAAGCCATCCAGCATAAGTACGGTTTCTTGGATTGGGATGCGGTACTGGCTGCCATTGGACATGGTGCCCTGAAGGAAGGGCAGATTGTCAATAAGATGCAGGAATATTATGAGAGAGACCATAAGAAAGAGCTTACCAATGAGGAAGTGCTGGCTTCCATTGCAGAAAATGCCCAGAATATAAGACCTTCCGATCATAAATCCAAGAGTGGAATTGTTGTGAAGGGCATTACCGATGTCTCGGTACGTTTTTCAAAATGTTGTTCCCCTGTGCCGGGTGATGAAATTGTAGGTTTTGTGACCCGCGGACGAGGGATATCCATTCACAGGACGGACTGTGTGAATATTTTAAGTCTGCCTGAAATGGAAAGATACCGTCTCATAGAAGCAGACTGGCAACAGGGAGCAGAGGCTCCCGTCGGTGGTAAATTCTTTGTGGATATCAAGATATATGCCAACAACCGGAACGGTCTTCTGGCGGATATATCCAAGGCCTTCACGGAACGTGACATCAATATCATTTCTGTCAATACGCGTACCAGCAAACAGGGCATTGCCACCATGCAGCTTTCTTTTGAAATCAGCAGCCGGGAGGAACTGACGAAGATTATTGACAGGATACGTACAATTGACAGCGTGATTGATATAGAAAGGACGATAGGATAATGGCAGAATTAAAAATAGGCCGGATGGTGTTAGGAAATTGTTCCACCAACTGTTATTTTTTATATGAGGAAGGGAAACAGGATGCCATTGTGGTGGATCCTGCCGACCGGGGAGCCTGGATTTATGAAAAATTGAACGCAAACGGATTTCAGGTTGCAGCCATTTTTTTGACCCATGGACATTTTGATCATATCCTGGGCGTGAAAGAATTAAAAGAGCTGTCCCATGCAAAGACTTATATGCTGAAAGAAGAGGTTCCGTTAAGCTCCGATCTTCATCAAAACCTGTCGGATATGTTTGGCAGGGCAGTGACATTCATGCCGGACGTTGAGGTATCAGATAACGAAACCATCACCGTTTCGGGGATTACTTGCAAAGTTATTGCCACACCGGGTCATACAGAGGGAAGCTGCTGCTATTATTTTCCGGAAGCAGGCTTTTTATTGTGCGGAGATACCATTTTCTTAGAGTCTGTCGGCAGGACGGATTTCCCGACGGGAAGCGGCAGCCGCCTGCTTGCGTCGGTAAAGGAGAAGATTTTTACGCTGCCGGAAACCACAAAACTGTATCCGGGACACGGAGATTTTACGACAGTAGAACATGAGAAAAAATTTAATCCTTTCTTCTGATGGGGTCATGGGGGAACGGTCATATGCAGAGAAACTATCTCGGACAGGATAAAATCAACAGACAAAAGCGAAACGGACGTCAGTTGCGTTTTCATTCTGCCGTTATGTGCATCTATTTTCTGATTTCTTTACTTCTTTCACTTTTAATCAACAGTTCTTCTTTGTTTTGTATCAGTGCCATTTTTATGGTAATTTATGGATTGGGATTCTATTTTGCTCAAAAAAGGTTTTGCAATCTGATTTTGTATATGAATTATCTGGTGATGATATGCTTTGTAATCACGCATGTGGTGATGTACGGATGGGACAGCGGCGTACAGAGATTTTTGCTTCTGTCGGTGATTATGATGTTTACGACCGGAAACCTTCAGCAGACTTTCCGCCTGGGCGGTACGGTTTGCTGCTTTCTTATACAGATCGGATTGTACCTGTATGCCATGAATCATGCACCTTTACAGATTTTGTCAGGTAAGGTATATACCTGTTTCCAGATCTTGAACGGCATAGGGGTTCTGGCGGGGATTTACTGTACCCTGACACTTAACTTTGAAGAAAGTGACAGGCTTTTTACGGAAACGGAGCTTCTGAAGGAGAGCGTAGAAAGAAACAAAAAACAAGATGCATTAACCGGTATCAGAAACAGCAGAAGTGCAATGGATTACCTGCAGGTGATGACGGACGAACTCAGCGAAAAAACGGAACGAAAAGTCAGTATTGTCATAGGCGATCTGGACTTCTTCCACAGGATCAATGAACGTTGCGGGCATAACTTTGCAGATGTGATCTTAAAGCAGATTGCGGTACGTTTTGAAAGCTTTATGGATGGAAAGGGTATTGTGGCAAGATGGGGCGGTGACGAGTTTTTGTTTGTCTTTAACTGCGAAGGCGGAGAAGAGGCCAGCCATGAAATTACAGAATTACAAAAACAGCTTGCAGAGAGTCCTTTTTTGTGGAACGATGAAAAAATCAATCTGACGGTTACCTTTGGCGTGGCGGAATATGACAGGGAAAAAGGAATTGACAGTTGCGTTGCTGCTGCGGGGAAAAAGATGATGATTGGAAAAGATATGGGTAGAAATACCGTGATTATGTGAAAGGGGTGAACAGGAATGATATTTAAATGTAAAAACTGCGGGGGCAATACGGTATACAGTCCGGAACAGCATCGGATGTACTGTCCGTTCTGTCAAAGTCTTGACAGTGAAGAAAAGATACCGGGACAGGAGCCTACAACCTTCCAGTGCTCAAACTGTGGTGGAGAACTGCAGGTCAGAGATTATTTATCAGCGTCCAGGTGTCCCTTTTGCGAGGATTATATTGTTTTCGATGAATGGGTGTCCGGACAGTATGAGCCAAAACTCATGATTCCCTTTATGATTGGAAAAAACAGGGTCAAGGAGCTGATCCGGACAAAGTTTAAATCCTGTATTTTTGCCCCGGATGATTTTTATTCGGATGCCAGATTAGACTCCATGACCGGTATGTATGTACCGTTCTGGATGTTTGATTTTCATGCAAAAGGCCGGTTTGAAGGAACAGGCAGGAAAATAAGAACCTGGGTGTCGGGAAACCGGGAATACACGGAAACGAAGGTTTATCATATTGTAAGGGATATGGAAGTGAACTTTGACAAAATACCGGTGGATGCTTCTTACCTCATGCCGGATCAGACCATGGACCTGATGGAACCTTACCGGTACAATCAGATGGAGGATTTTAAGGAAGCTTATCTTTCAGGATTTTCAGCCGAGTATTATAATATGGATGCTTCACAGGCTCAGCCCAGGGCAGAAAAAAAGGCACAGACGGATACGGAAGACCTTATCAGACAGAGTATTGCCGGTTATACAGGTGTGACAAATGCCCAGGGAAATTCTGTCCGGCTTGAAAAAACGTCAGATGCGTATGCGCTGCTTCCGGTGTGGATTTACAATTACAGCTACAAAAATGCCAGTTATCTGTTTTATGTAAACGGCCAGACCGGGAAAATTGTCGGTAAAGTTCCGGTTTCCAAGGGGAAGGTTCTGGGCTACAGCGCTACGGTATTCTTAAGTCTTTCAGCCATTTTAATGTTAATAAGCGGTATTTTACAAATGCTGTAGCCAATGGGGAAGGAGAAAATTTCGATGAAACGATATTTTAAATATTTCTGGTGGCTGTTTCTGATCCTCGGCATCGTGGCGGCAGTTTACATAGGGCTTTTGGTGATGCATTCCTGTTTGGATAAAGGCTATGTAAGAAACAATACCGAGGCACCGGCGCAGAGGGTATATGATTATGCAGATAAACTGACGGATGAGGAAGAGGATTCCCTGGAAGATCTGATAGCCAAACGGGAAAACGAAATCGGCTGTGACCTTGTACTTGTGATTATTGACGAACCCATTCTTACATATTGCGGTTATACGGATCCTGCAGATAATACCCAGTCAAACTGGGAAGAGTGCATGATGAATTACGCAGATGATTTTTATGATCAGAATCAATTTGGGTATAATGCGGTACATGGAGACGGTGCACTGCTTTTGGATAACTGGTATAAAGTGGGTACTGCAGAGAGTCAGGGCGGCAGCTGGCTGTCCACCTGCGGAAGAGTCTATGACCACTATTCCTATGCCATGATTAACAGGGTTCTGGATGATGTCTATGATCTTGTGGACGTCAGTCCTTACCGGGCCTATAAATCCTATGTGGAGAATGTGTACCGTGAAATGTCGGGAAACGGGGGAGATAAATTATCGATTCCCTGGTATATTATCCTGCTTTTGTCGGTGATAGCTACCGGTACCTTTATCAGTATTCACCTGAAAAATCTGGAAGGGAAAAAGACAACGGCTTCCACCACCTATGTGGAACAAAACAGTGTGGTATATCACGAGAAGAAAGACGAACTGGTAAACAGCTTTGTGACCAGTCATGTTATTTCCTCCGACTCAAGCGGCGGCGGTCACAGCAGCGGGAGAGCGGGCGGTCACAGAAGCGGTGGTGGCGTAAGCCACGGCGGCGGTGGAAGAAGACGCTGATGCAAATAGGTACAAAAAAAACACCCACATGACGGTATGGGTGTTTTTTTATTGTTTATTTTGATTATGCCATCTTGTTAACGGCAGCAGCTAATCGGGATACTTTTCTGGAAGCATTGTTTTTATGATATACTCCCTTGGAAGCAGCAGAATTGATTTCACCGGTTGCAGCGGCAAGTGCAGCAACAGCAGCAGCCTTATCACCGGATTCAACAGCAGCATTTACCTTCTTAATAGCTGTCTTAACGCCTGATTTGATAGCCTTATTTCTATCAGCTCTTACCTGAGATACTAAAATTCTTTTCTTTGCAGATTTGATGTTAGCCAAGATCCACACCTCCATTTTCCAAATGATTAATTGTAAGAAAATGTTCCATTAAGGCCAGACACGGACGACCAATGTAAACATACTGTAATATTGTAGAATACGAACTTCAAAATGTCAATACATATTCTGGGCTTTTTTGCAAAAAATAGGAAAAAAGAAGAAAGGAAAAAAACGAGATGGGTTATTTTCAGGCAAGAACAGATTTGGCAGTAGAGGCCAGGGAAACAATTTCCGAAGCAGACGGTTCCCTGCACGGGGTCATTGTGGAGGAACAGGAAAAGGAAGAATCCGGTATCAGAATCACCAATGTGAAGATTACTACCAAAAACGGTGCAAAAGCCATGGGAAAACCGATGGGGAATTATGTAACAATCGAAGCACCGGCCATGACAGAGCCGGATGAGGACTGTCACAGGGAAATTGCACAGGTGATTGCGCAGGTATTAAAAAAGATACTGCCTGATGCGGAAAAAGAAAAAAAGATTCTGGTGGTGGGACTGGGAAACCGGGAAGTGATTGCGGATGCACTGGGACCGCATGTGACAGACCAGCTCTTTATCACAAGGCATATGGTCAAAGAATATGGAAAAGCAGCATATGGAAAGGAAAAGATGAATCTGATCAGCTGCATTGAACCGGGGGTTACAGGAAGAACCGGCATGGAAGCGGCAGAAATTATAAAGGGTGTTGTGGAACAGACATCCCCGGATCTGATGATTGTGGTGGATGCACTTGCTGCAAGAAATGTGAAGAGGCTGAACCGTACAATTCAGATTACGGATACCGGTATTCAGCCCGGATCCGGGGTGGGAAATCACAGGAACGCACTGACAAAAGAAAGCATGGGAATTCCCGTGATTGCCATCGGGATTCCTACCGTAGTAGATGCGGCAACGATTGTGGTGGATGCCTTTGAAAAGCTTTTAACGGACATGAAAGAAGCGGATAAAAGAAGCTGTCTTTCCGAATGCAGAAATACTTTTTCAAAACTGCACGATATGTATGTTACCAGTAAGGACATTGACGCCGTGATCAAACAGGTCAGCTTTATGGTATCGGAAGGAATCAATATGGCCCTGGAAATGGCATGATTGAATGGAAAAAGGCATATAATGCAGGGATAAGGCTTTGATAAATTTGGAAGGCAGGTAAAAAGATGGCAGATATGTGCAAAGCCGGATACAGAAAAGTGATTTCCTGTGCAGGTCTTTTGGCAGGCCTCCTGATCATTGCGGGAAACAACGGAAAAGTCAAGTTTTTTTTGCCGTTGTTTTCTTATGAAGCTACAGACTGTGCAGGCAGTTGTCTGATGGAGGAAGATGAGAGTACATCTGCAAATATCATTTATTACCTGAGCGGGACTACGGGTGAAGAGGGGAGCAGAACGGAGGATGATGCGGAGGAACATCTTACCGCATCCGGAGACGCTGTGGGGGAGGCGGGGTATACGGCAATTTCCATGGAAGAACTTCGCCTGGAAAATGAGGCCGTGGGCACATTCAAACCCCATGAGAAACAAAACACCATAGATTTTCAGGCTTATACGGATTATGAAACACTGTTAAAAACCTTTTATACCATTGACTCCAATGCACTGGCAGGCAGTGATCTTTTTAATATAGAAGATCTTCTGGAATGGGATTTCAAGTTGGAAAAGGACGATGCTGCACCGCAGATTCTCATCTATCATACGCATTCCAAAGAAGCTTTTGCGGATTCCAGACCGGGAGAGCGGGAGGATACGATTGTGGGCGTAGGGGATGAACTGGCCAGGATTCTTTCGGAGGATTACGGGTACTGCGTACTGCACAACACAGCGGAGTACGATACAGTGCGGGATGAGGCATACGGAAACTCATTACCTGAAATTACAAAACTCCTTGAAAAGAATCCTTCCATACAGGTGGTAATTGACCTGCACAGAGATGCAGGAAGCAAAGGACGTGAGAATACCCAAAACATTGACGGCAGGAATACAGCCAGATTCATGTTTTTTAACGGCATATCCAGAAGCCGGAAAACAGGAGATATTACCTATCTTGCTAATCCCAATCTGAAAGGAAATCTGGCTTTTTCTTTTCAGATGCAGGCAGCCTGTGAAGAATACTATCCGGGACTTACCAGAAAAATTTACATAAAGCAATACCGCTTCAATATGCATTTGCGGGAGAGGACGCTACTGATTGAGCTGGGAGATGAAAATAATACGGTGGAAGAAGCAAAAAATGCCTGCTATCCGATTGCCCATGTACTAAACATGGTCTTATCGGGGCAGGCACCCTGATTATTCTTTTTCGGCAGAGGCATCGATCATACGATATCCGACACCGATTTCCGTAAATATGTAATTGGGCTGGGCTGGATTTTCTTCGATCTTACGACGGATATTTGCCATATTGACGCGCAGGATCTGGTTATTGGAATCCACATACGGTCCCCAGATCTGCTCCATGATATAGGAGTAGGTTAATACCTTTCCGGCATTTTTGGACAGGAGAGACAAAAGCTTGTATTCAATCTGTGTAAGGTGTACAGGATTACCTTTCAGGGTAACGGTATGCTTTTCATAATCGATGATGAGCTCGCCCACACGGTATTGCAGGGAAGCAGGGGTAAGCATATTGCCGGCATGCCGCATGGAAGTGCGGATACGGGCAAGCAGTTCTGAACTTCCGAAGGGCTTTGTAATATAGTCATCAGCGCCCAGATCCAGTGCCTGCACCTTATCCTGTTCCTTGCTGCGGGCAGAAATGACGATTATGGGAACCGATGTCCAGGTTCGCAGTTTTTTAATCACATCCACGCCGTCCATATCGGGCAGACCCAGATCCAAAAGAATAATGTCCGGGCACAGTGAAGCGGCTAAAGATAAACCGGATTCACCGTTCAGGGCGGTAACTACCCGGTAAGAAGCGGATTCCAGAATAGAAGAGATATAGTGATAAATATTTTTCTCGTCTTCAATCAGAAGTATGGTTGTTTTGTGATTCAATTTTAATTTCCCCCTTTGGAAGAGTGAAGCAGAAGACTGCTCCGTTCTCATGATTTTCACAATATATTTCACCATGGTGGGCAGTAATAATGGTCTTGCAGATGGACAGACCGATACCCATGCCGCGTCTGCTGTCATAGGAGTTTACACCACTCATGGTACTTCCTTCAAACAGTGTAGGAAGCTTTTCCTGCGGAATACCTTTCCCATAGTCTTTGATATAGAAAGATACTTTATCATCTGATGATGTAACGGTAAATTCAATAGGTTCCTTTGTCTCGGAGTGTATAATGGCATTTTCAATCAGGTTCATGATAACCTGTTCAATGAGAACAGGGTCCATGGGAACAAACAGCATTTCTTCCGGAACGGAGGCACGGATAATGTTGTCGGGGAATCTTTTCTGAATCCGGACAAGTGCCTCGGAGACTACTTCTTCAACCGGTTCCGGTCTGGTATTGATCTTCAGATTGTCACCCTGGATTCGGGTAATGGTCAGCAGATTCTCCACCAGATTGAGCAGCCAGTTTGCATCGGATTGAATGGAAATGATGAGATTTTCCTTTTCTTCTTCGGACAGTGTGCTTTTCTGCTCAAGAAGCAGAGAACTGCTGCCGATGATGCCGGTGAGAGGTGTACGCAGATCATGGGAAACAGCACGCAAAAGATTGGCACGCATCTTTTCCAGCTCAGCCGCACGAAGCATGGCTTCCCTTTCCAGGATGACCTTTTGCTGCTTACGAAGCTGGGCTGTCATCGTGCAGGTCAAAAGGTTGATGACTAACATGCACGAAAAGACAAGCGGATAACCGGCCAGCGTAAAATTCAGGGTGTGAAATGGGTAGGTAAATTCGAAGTTTATGAATACCACACATATAAGGGAACTGACTATACTGTATACATATCCGTTTGTATAAATGGCAATCAGAATAAGCGCCATGGAATAGACCAGATAAATGACGCCGTGGTTACCGAAATCATTAGGCAGCAGACGGAAGATCACAATGGAGACAGCGGTAAAGACTGACAGAATGCAGATGGAAATGCCGATATTGACAGGTATGCTGTGATCGTTCATATAAGCATTGTTATGTTGAATTCTTTTCCCGTGAAACATGAATATCCCCTCCGATAGTAAACTATTATAAAGGATATGACAGGGGATATTCAACTGAAAGTGCATAAAGATTTTGTTAAAAAATGTCGAAAGATAATGCAAAATGTTATAAGAAAGAAAGGCACGGTTATTGACATGAATCAAAAGAAGGCATATATCTTACTTTCGTTTGTTCCGGCGTTTGTATCTCTGGGAGCGCAGATACTCATCAGTATGCTCTGGCAGGACGCATTAAACCGGCACTGGGTGCAGATGAAGACGGGAAGCATACTGGTCTATCATATGGCAGGCGTGCTGTTATTCGGAATCTGGTATGGCTTTGACCAATCCCATACAGCTACAGGAAATCAAAAACTAAAACGGAATGCAATAGCCATTTTTAAAATGCTTGTGTTCAGTGTACTGGGCGGTATTGTCATGTGTTTTTTGGGAAACAGCATTCTGGGAATGGAACAGTATCTGTTTCCAAAGCTGTATCAGGATTATGTGGAGATGATGGACAGTGCCGGTATGGGAACGGACCTGTTCACTATTCTGGCGTCTGTTGTGCTTGCCCCGGTGGGAGAGGAATTCCTCTGCCGGGGGATTACCTTAAATTATGCGAAAAAAGGATTCTCACATTTTGCATTTGCCAACTGCCTGCAGGCCTTCATCTTTGCCCTGATTCATCTGAATTTCATACAGGGTGTATATGCTTTTGCCATCGGCCTGTTTCTGGGATATCTGCGTGAATCCTATGATTCCCTGCTTCCTTGTATCATTCTGCATTTTACGGTAAATGTCTTCTCCACTTTTTTCTTTGGACGCATTCTTTCCGGTTTTCCGAATTGTCTGCCTGCCTACCTGTTGTTATTTGTTGCTTCTCTGGCAGGAACAATGGTACTTGTGTATGGCAGAAAAAAAGTGTTGAAATCATGAATATTTGATTAAAGTATGTTCATAAATTCTTAAGATGACATTCCTATACAGGTGGTATAGAATAAGGGAGAATCAAATATAAAAAGGATATCAGCATGAAAGGAATGAAAACAGTGAAAAATAATAATAGAAAGAGAGCAATCTGTTTACTGCTCGCTGCATTGATGGTGACAGGTGTGACCGGATGCGGCAAAAAGGAAAGCGGCAATGAAACCTCTGTAACGGCAGAAAAGGAGGGAGTTGTCTATCAGGCAGAATGGCTGCCGAGAGAAGCAGGAGAAGATAATGTAAATTACAGTCAGATCGTTGTAAAAGGTGAGGACGTGTTTTTTACCAGAGGTGTCTATACAGATACTGCATCCAGAACCGAGCTTTGCAGTATGAGTCTTGACGACCCGTCTGCATCCATCAAGGTGTTGACAACGCTTGCAGAATATCAGCATGACAACGATGAAGCCGAAACGGAAGAAACCGGGGAAGAGAACGAAGATGACAAAGAAACTGTCAGTGAGGAAAAACCGTCTACCCAGAGTAACATAACCATGGCAGTTCCCATCACCACTGATACATTTTTTGTACTGGAAGAGGAAAGCCCTGCCATAGAGGCGGATTATGAGGATGAGTCTTTTGACTGGGAGAAATATTACAGCGATATTGAAAAAAATACCAGGAGATATTTAAAGAAAATTTCCGCTGACGGTACGGAAATTTTGAAAACGGAAATTACGGATATCGTAAGATCTGAAGATAACGATTACTTTTATGTGCAGTATGGATTTGCGGATGAGAACGGACAGCTCTATCTTTCTGACGGCAATACGGCGGTCTGGATTTTTGACGGAGAAGGAAATCTGGTTCAGAAGGTTTCCATTGAAAATACAAAAAATTACTGCAATGTTATTTCCATGAACCTCATAAATGACGGCAGACTGGCAGTGTTGCAGTATGGTGCGGATGATATGAGTATGGAGCTCAGGATGTTTGATCCGGAAAAAAATGCTTTTGGGGAGGCTTATACGGGACTGCCTGCCAATTGCTACAACAGCAGCCTGTCTTCCACGGAGGACGGAAAAATTCTTCTCAATAATTCCGAAGGTGCTTTTTCCTATGATCCGGAGACCCAGACTTATACACAGATCTTAAAATGGCTGGACTGCGACCTGACGCCGGATTTTGTCAGGGGGATTTATGCACTGGAAGGTGGAAACTATCTGGTTTACTATCAGGACTGGAACACGAACAGCTCAGATTTTATTCGTTTAAAGAAAACCGATGCAAAAGATGTAGTACAGAAAGAAGTACTGACAATCGGTGCCATTTATTCCGGACAGGATCTGCAGGCTGCTGTGGTGGACTTTAACAAAAACAGTGACAAGTACCGGATCGAGATAAAGGATTACACTTCCTCCATTGAGTATTCGGAAGCAACTTACGAAAAAGATTACAATGATGCCCTTACACAGTTTAATAATGATATTGTCTCCGGAAAGCTGGATATGTTTGCAACGGATTCCGTAAATATAGGCAATCTGATTGCCAAGGGTGCAATTGAGGACTTGAATCCTTATCTGGATAATTCAACGCTGGATAAAAGCAACCTGATGGAGTCAGTGATTGACGCCATAGAACGAGAAGGAATTCTCTACTGTATTCCCCAGTGCTTCAGTATTACCATGCTGGTTGGCAGGACGGAAGATTTAGGAGGCAGGACCGGATGGACCATGGCAGATGTGAAAGCATTGTGTGATCAGTACCCCAATGCATCCATTATGCCAAACGCAACCAGAGAACAGGTCTTATATATGCTTCTGATGTATGATTTTGATTCCTATGTGGATTGGCAGAACGGTACCTGCAGTTTTGATCAGGAGGCGTTTAAGCAGCTTCTGGAACTGGCGGCAAAGTATCCGTCAAATGAAGAATTTGACTGGGATAAAGACTATGTCTCAAGTCCTAAGCTGTTAAGAGGCCATGATGCGCTGTTAGAAAGCTGCTATATCGGGCAGATTAACGACTGGAAACTGGAGGAACAGGTTTTTGGCTGCCCGGTTACCTTTATCGGATATCCGTCCTCTTCCTTTAACGGTGTTGCTGCCAATATCTCCGGCGGTATCTGTATCAGTTCTGCATCGAAAAACAAGGATGTCTGCTGGCAGTTTATTGAGTCGGGTATTTTGAATGCCACCGCAGATTCCATGTATAATTACGGCTTTTCCATCCGTAAGGATCTGTTTGCAAAGCAGGCTGAGCAGGAAATGAAAACGGGCGGCGGCGGTTATGGCTGGGATGACGTGGAAATCACGCTTGAGGCCCCTGTACAGGCTGATGTGGATGAAGTACAGAAATTAATCGACCGGATCGAAGGCATTTCCACTTATGATCAGGATACGAATCTGATGAATATCATCACAGAGGAAGCAGACGCTTACTTTACCGGACAGAAAAGTCTGGAGGATGTTACAAGTATTATACAAAGTCGTGCCAATATCTATATTAACGAAAACAGATAAGTGTTACGGGAGGGGCTTATGAAAGCCTTGCAGAAGAATAAAGATGCTTCACAGCTTGAAAGAAACGCATTAAGGAAAGCTGTCAGGAAAAAAGAAAGGTCCAGTAAGTGGGTAAAAAGACGTAAATTCGCCTCGGGGGCATATCTTGCCCCCAGCATGGCGGGCGTTCTTTTGTTTTACATACTGCCTTTTTTTGTGGTTATTTTCTATTCACTGGTGGATAATCCCATCAGCAGAAATTTTGTAGGTATTCAGAATTTTAAGAATGTGGCACAGAACGTGGCGTTTCAGACTGCGGTAAAGAATACTGCTACTTTTTCTCTGGTCGCTGTGCCGTTAGCAGTAGTATTATCCCTGCTTCTGGCAATGGTTCTGGATTTAAAATTACCGTTCCGTTCCCAGTTCCGTACCTTTTTCTTAAGTCCCATGATGGTGCCGGTGGCGTCCATTGTATTAATCTGGCAGGTGCTGTTTCATTATAACGGTGCCGTCAATGATGTACTGCAGGCAATCGGGCTTGGAAAAATAGACTGGATGAAGTCCCAGTACGCACAGGTAGTGGTAATCATATTATTTTTATGGAAAAATTTGGGATACAATATGATTCTGTTTATGGCAGCGCTGGCAAGCATCCCCAGGGAGCTGATTGAGGTAGCGCAGCTGGAGAGTGCAAATCGTTTCCAGATCTTTTTCCATATTAAGATCAGGTATCTGTCTTCCACGATTCTGTTTGTGACAATTATGTCCCTGATCAATTCCTTTAAGGTATTCAGAGAGGTATATCTGCTGACGGGAGATCATCCGTATGATTCCATTTATCTTCTGCAGCATTTCATGAACAATGCATTTGCCTCCCTTGATTATCAGAGACTTTCTGCCGCGGCGATTCTGATGGCACTGGTAATGATTGTGATCATCGGAATTCTGTTTATCGTGGAAAATCACTTCGGAAAGGATGTGGAAGGATGACACCTCTGGAGCAGAAGGCAAAAAAAAGAGCCAAAAGAAAAAAGGCTGTTTATAAATTCCGGATTGGTATTGCAACCATTATCGCAGCATGTTTTGCCATATTGTTTCTGCTGCCCATTGTGCTGACCATTACCAATTCCTTTATGTCATCGTCGGAAATATCCGCAAACTACGGTTCTGTATTTGCCACCAATGACAAGGGTGGAAAAGTGTATATTTCCGAGAAAGTCAATCTGAAATTCATACCGGATATGGTTTCCTTCAGTCAGTATGCCACTGTACTCTTTAAGAGCCCGGAATACCTTCTGAAGTTCTGGAACTCGGTGATTCTGGTGGGCCCCATTGTATTTTTCCAATTGTTTGTGGCATGTCTTGCTTCGTTTGGTTTTACCAGGTACAGGGGGCGGATAAGGGAGATCATCTTCTTCTCCTATATTATTCTGATGCTGATGCCATATCAGGTAACACTGGTTCCCAATTATCTGGTATCCAACTGGCTTAACATTACAGATACCTATTGGGCAATCTGGCTGCCGGGAATTTTTTCGCCGTTTGCAGTTTTTCTGCTAACGAAATATATGAGAAGAATTCCGACTTCAGTTATGGAAGCGGCCCAGATTGACGGCGCGGGAGAGTGGCAGATTTTTCGCAGAATCTGCCTGCCGCTATGCAAAGGCTGCATTTGTTCTGCAGCAATTTTAGTGTTTATAGACTATTGGAATATGGTGGAACAGCCACTGATTCTGTTATCGGATGCAGAGACGCATCCCCTTTCCGTGTTTTTAAGCAAAATCAATTCCGGTGAAATTGGTCTTGCATTTGCAGTGGCAACTATTTATATGATTCCCAGTCTGCTTGTATTTTTATATGGGGAAGAGTACCTGGTAGACGGTATTACCTATCAGGGCGGAATTAAAGGGTGAACCAAGGAGGATGAACATGAACGAAAAATCAGGAAAGAGAAGAGATTGGGTAAAAAATGCGGCAATTGTCTTTTTGACAATCATGCTGATTCTGACTTTCTTTTCCAACACAATTATGAATTATTCTCTGCCGGAGGTCGCAATTCAGTACATACAATCCGGTACAATTACGTCCAAGGTACGCGGTACCGGAACCGTACAGAGCAGTTCCCTTTATAATGTAAAGGTCGCAGAGAGCCGGAAGGTAACAAGTGTGGAAGTAAAAACAGGAGATACGGTGCAGGTGGGGGATGTAATCTGTTATCTGGACGAGATGGAAAGTACAGAGCTTTCTGCAGCAAAGGATGCACTCAAGGCGGCACAGATTGCTTATGATACAGCGTTGTTATCGGGAAACCTGACAGCACAGCAGATGCAGAACGGCGGAAAGAATATATCCATAGACAGTTATAAAAAGCAGCTGATTAATGCGCAGAATGCCATTTCTACTGCTAAACAGCAGATTGCAGAATACCAGCCTGTTTATGATGCTGCCGTCAAAGCGAATGAAGACGCACAACTGGCTTTGACACAGGCCAATAATAATCTGGCCAATATTGAATCCTGGATGGGGTATCAGGATACCGTCAGCAGCGGCAATGAGGCAGCGAAGGATAAGCTGCAGAAGCAGTATACGGAAGCCAAGCAGCTTGCCATTGATGCCCAGAATAAAGCCAATGCAGCAGCAACGGCACTTGCCCAGGCGGAGAGCGCCAAGAAAGTGCTGGATGATAATCTTACAAAAGTGCAGGAAGATGCTTCCGAACTGGCAGCCGACATCGGTGCAAGTATCAATCTGAACAGTCTGTATGAAGAAGTGGTATCTGCCCAGAAGAGGGTAGACGAACTGACCAGCAATGCTGCAGGAGCCGTCGTAACGGCAGAGGTGGCAGGAACCATTACTTCCGTTTCCGTAGTGGCTGGGGAAATGACTTCTCCGGATACGCCGGTAGCTGTTATCCAGCCGGAAGGAAAGGGCTATACATTGAGCTTTTCCGCATCCGCCGAGCAGGCCAGCAAAATATCCGTAGGTGATCCGGCCGAGCTTGTTAATTCCTGGTGGTATTCGGACATTACGGCAACGGTAGCCAGTATCAAACCGGATCCGCAGGATCCCAGAAAGAGTAAGCTGATCACCTTTAATCTTTCCGGTGATCTGACAGAGGGACAGTCCTTAAGCCTGCAGGTAGGGCAGAAGAGCGCTAACTATGACTGTATTGTACCAAACAGTGCCATCCGGGAAGATAACAACGGAAAATTTGTACTTGTGGTGGAGAGCAAGAGCAGTCCGCTGGGTACCAGATACTATGCAACACGTTATGATGTGCAGGTATTGGCAAGTGATGATACACAGACTGCAATCAGCGGCGGATTTTACGGATATGAAAGTGTCATTACCACCTCGACCAAGCCGGTAGAGGCAGGAAAGCTGGTACGTCTGCCGGATTAATCCGGTGTCCTTTCGAAAGGAAATATTAGCATGAAAAAAATCAAGTTACGTTTGTCCGGGAAAAGAATCATCCTGGGCATTACCGGAGTGGCGAGTCTGCTTATCGGTCTGATTCTTACCGGAATCAGCTCCCATCTGACATCCGGGCTTTTGGACCAGCATATGTCAGACAGATGGTCCAATGTAGGAAAATCAGCACAGATCAGTTGCTTTTTTGCACAGTCGGCACAGATTACCGAAGATTCTCTGATACAGTTTGAGCATACGCTGATCAAAGGTTTGGAAGAAGCTTCCATCACAAGTGAATCAGAAAATGAAGGCGCCAGAATGTGGACAGATGCTTACAGCGCAAAGGGCAAAGTGACGCTTGTAAGTGACAGAGGTTCAATAGAGGTGGATGCAATCGGAATAGGAGGCGATTTTTTTCTGTTCCATCCGCTGAAAATCAAAAATGGCGGTTATTTTTCGGGAAATGACCTGATGAAGGATCACATTATGATTGATGAGGATGCCGCATGGCAGCTCTTTGGTTCTAATGACGTGGCCGGTCAGATTGTATACATCAGCGGAATCCCACATATCATTGCCGGAGTTGTGGAACGGGAACAGGGCAGGATGGCAGAGACCGCAGGGCTTTCCACATCAGTTGCCTATGTATCTTATGAGAGCTTAAGTAAATATGGAACGGATTACGGAATCAACTGTTATGAACTGGTGATGCCAAACCCGGTAAAAGGGTATGCCAAACAATATGTGGGCACCAATATCGGCGTCATGGAAAATGACGTGGAAATCGTGGAAAATGATTCCCGATACCGCTTCCTTAACCTTTTTAAGCTGTTAACCCAGTTTGGTACACGTTCCATGAGCAGCAAAGCCATTATTTATCCCTATTGGGAAAATATTGCAAGAGGCTATGAAGATATTGCTACCCTGATACTGGTATTTGTGTTATTATTCTTTATATATCCTGCCGTACTGTTTGTGGCAGCACTTGTAATTGCATGGAAGCACAAAAAATGGACGGCAAAAAGTGTATGGAATTTTGTATGTGATTTCTTTTCCGGGCAGATGGATAAGATAAGAAAGAAAAGACGTGAAAAGAAAAAAGCGGCAAAATTTCAAAAAGAAGGAGGAGAAATATTATGAAAAAAGGAA
>JBJFCA010000092.1:0-4011 GCA_051888725.1 Lachnospiraceae bacterium | reverse complement strand
CCTCTTTGAATGCATTATAAACCGCATCCATCATCGGAACAGTCCTGATACCCGCTTCTGTCTTTGGAAGTGACACCGCAAATTCTGACTTGCGTGTTTTACTGCCCTCTCTGGCATAATAGGTCACGCTATGATTGATATTGATAAGACGGTTTTCAAAGTCCAAATCTTCCCACCTTAATCCAATCACTTCTCCAATTCTGCATCCGGTTCCCAACAATACTGTGAACAATGGATGCCAATGATAAAAGATTGGACTGTTTGCGGTATAATTCATAAAAGCCCTCTGCAGCTCTACCGTCAAAGCGTGTCTAATGCCTTTGTTCTTCCCTGCTTTTCTTTTGATTTCTGCCATGACACCATCAGAAGGATTTGTGCGGATTATTCCGTCACGCACTGCCAACTGAAATGTAGGATGAAGCACCGTATGAATCGTATCGACTGTATTTGCCTGCAAGTCTTTCTCATTCAACAGATAGTAATAAAAATACATTACATCGGAATACTTTATCTCTCCGATTTTTCTCTGTCCAAATCCATCCCTTACAAAATGGTCATACATATAATTGTAATTGGAACGTGTTGTCTTGCGTAAGTCATACTTCGTTGACATATACCTGTCAAATACAAAATTCAAAGTTGCACTACCAGCTACATAAACATCTAATCCATCAAGCTGATTTTTTATCAAATCTGCTTCTTTTTGTCTTAGTGTCTGCAAATCTTTGGCATATACAAATCTGCGTTTCTTGAACGGATCAGTGTAAGTATATACATATGTATTATCCGTTCTCTGGGATTCCCCCTTCCGTAATGCTCTGCCTTTGTTGTCTTTTCTTGCTTTTGCCATCTCTACTCCTTTCTTCAAGGAAAGAGATTTTGCACCTCTGCATCCGGTGTCCTAAGTAATAAATCAACACCTGTATGCAATAATTGAGTTATGGTCATTCCGTGACTGTCCGCATATTCCTTTAGCTTTTGCAGCTCGCTATCTGTTACCCTTACACTTAATGTATTCAGCTTTGGGGCATCAGATTTTGGTCTACCCATTTTAGCCATCCGTATGCACCTCCAATCACTTCTATATACCATTATACTTTCCGTATACGGAAAGTCAAGTGTTTTCTACTGCAAAATCCCTTGAATAAAAATCATCACACATACAATCTGAAAGTTTCCAAATATTCTTCAAAAATATCGCAATTTACAAGCACCAGCTTGTCTACCTTATAGATTGCCTTTGCATCCTTCGCCATCTGCTCAAACTTGCTTTGGCACATACTATACATTTCTGCTCCCTCTTTGTAGCGAACAAACCTCTTTCCATTTTTCATTCGCTCCACAACTATCACCTCTTTCTTAATAAAATAGGCAGCACTTTATCTGCCCATGCCAAACAGGAACCCATGCTCCTATCTCTCATCAGCAGATAACAAAAAAACCATACAGGTGGCAGGTCATTACTCTGCCCACATCGGTATCGCACCGTCATCCAAATTGACCGGATTTCTCCGGAAGTATCATTATCAAAAATATGTATCTTTGCCCCGTGCAACTGCTGCACATTTTGCCAGACATCCCTCGCTACTTACCTTAACTTCAATACCAGATTTCAGTATTCCTTCGTATGAACCTTCTCTATAAAAGAAAGCAGGTATCTCTTGGCGTGTCCGCATAGTGGCTCCACATATTCCACACGTCCTGTACGCATTCATATATGAAATTGTCAAGGTACATTCACAGGCTCAAGCCTGCATTTTGGATAAAATCAACTCTGGACTTATCAGCCCAAAAAGCACATAAGCACACTTCCGTCTGCTATGAACGGTGTTGTAAAAATTATGTGCTTTAGCGGAATGACAAGATTAGAGTTCCAGCTTATCCGGTCCATACTTGCAGATAATCTGAAATAAAACTTTCTTATGTATCCCCTCTGCCAGTTCATACATTTCCTGTAAAACTTTCAGTTCAAGAGGAGTCAGCGTATTCATGTATGGCTTATAATTCTCTCCCACAAAAATTCCACCATCGCCTCCCTGTTTTGTATAAATTGGAAAACCAAGAGATAAAGCCTGAATATCATTTTGTATTGTGCGAACCGTAACATGAAATTCGTCTGCCAGTTCTTTCGCCGTAATGCGACGTCTGACAAGCAGAATATTTATTATTTCAGCTCTTCGATCTGCTGTACTCATGCTTTACCTCCTTTCTGTAAATTCTCCAATCTCATTGTAAAAAACGAACCGGAAAAAACCTTTCATATTAAAACAGGCTTTTTCCGCAACCGCTTTTGACACAATCAACTCAACTTATCCCAAAATAAATACTCTTTTCTCTCCTGCTTTCTCTTATTGACTTTGCAGCTTCTGGTTGCTAAAATCTTTTATGGATAAAATCACAAATTCATAAAAAGACACACAAACTGCTATGAAGCTTCACGGGCATCTGATGCCTGCTGTGAGCTGTGGCAGTTTTTTTATTACCTATGCCGTTCTACGGAGCCGGACAGCCGGACGCTGTCCATAAATGGGCGGTAACGCCCGTATGAGTTTTGGACAGGCTGCCTATGCAGCCTAAAACTCGCAAATTTCCTTCGGGCAATTTGCCAAAGATAGCAAGCACTGCCTGTGTTCCCTCACAGGCACCATTTCCCCAAGTTTCTTCCAAGTAGAAACTTGAGAAAATTGGCTTGCATGGGGCATATCCCCCTGACCCCCTTTGCACTCCAAAACCCAGCAATTACTCCACGGGAATTTCTGAATTTTTACGTTCAAAACCACACCGCCGGATACGGCATATCACAAAAACTTCTTTATAAATAAGGAAGGGAAAGGACAAAGCAATGGCAAAAAGAGAAAGACAAAATGAATTGAAAATATATCTGAGCGATGATGAACAGTACATCCTAGAACAGAAGTGGAAAGCCTCCAATATGAAAAGCAAATCCGCCTTTATCCGGCATCTGATTTTGTACGGATATGTCTATGATGTAAACTATGAGCACCTACGGGAATACAACACAATCCTCTCTCGCATCGGGAACAATTTAAACCAGATTGCCAAGCGTATGAACGCCACGGGCAACGTCTATGAAGCCGATGTAAAAGAAGTAAAGGAGCTGATGAAACAGGTATGGCAATCACAAAAATCCATGCTATCCAAGCAACCGTCAATAAAGCAGTAGATTACATCTGCAACCCTGCAAAGACAGATGAAAGCATTCTCATTTCTTCCTTTGGATGCAGTCCGGAAACTGCTGCTTTTGATTTCAAGTTTGCCCTGTCAAAAACCAATCAGGCAGACCCAAACAAAGCCTTTCATCTGATACAGGCATTTATGCCCGGAGAAGTATCTTATAAAGAAGCTCATCAAATCGGTATAGAGCTTGCCGATAAACTTCTGGAAGGAAAATACTCTTACATTGTGGCTACCCACATTGACAAAGGACACGTTCACAACCACATCATTTTCTGTGCTGCAGATAACATCAATCATGAGAAATACCATGACTGTAAAAAGACCTACTATCACATCCGGCATCTGAATGATGAGCTGTGTTCCGAGCATCAGTTATCCGTCCTGCCACCAACTGACCAGCGTGGAAAAACATACAAGGAATGGCTCTCCAATAAAAACAATTCCTCATGGAAAACCAGGCTCAAAAATGACATTGACGAAGCTATCCAGACTGCTGATACTTACGAGGACTTTCTTGAGCTTATCCGTGCCAAAGGATATGAGATAAAAGGCGAAACCTTTGATGAAAAATCTTTAAAATATATCTCTTTCCGACCACTTGACCGTGAGCATTTTATCCGTGGCAGAGCCAGCTCTTTAGGTGCGGAATACACCAAAGAACGGATTAAGGAACGGATTGAAGCAAAAGCATTGATACAATCTAAAAAGCGTATTCCATTTCCTAAAAGAAAGAAGCCGCTTGTCAAAGATTATTCTTCCCAAAAGCTCATTGACACCTCAGAAGAAAAGTTTGAACAAAGTCCCGGTCTTAAA
>JBJFCA010000091.1:0-4021 GCA_051888725.1 Lachnospiraceae bacterium | reverse complement strand
CGAAACAGATGTATCGCAAATTGTCTTCTTGTAATTTACCGTATACGAAATGCAAAACCCAAATACTACAATCACTGCAAGAAGCGAACCCATAATACATAGCATAATTTTCAAAAATTTCTTCATTGTTTATAGCACTCCTTTTAATGTCCACGTATATCCAGTTCTTACAATAGAGAATTTTCGTTTCCCCATGAATATTCGTTTCCCCATGAATATACAATGTAATAACCACTGTCATTTATTTCTTCTGTAAATTGTAGTGTCCCGTGATCAATCACCTCAATGGGCTGCCCTTCCTGAATTTCCACCAAATACTCCCATTTATTACTTCTGTAATCTGAATAGTAAGCATCCAGTTCTTCCAAAGACAATTCACTCCTAATTAGGATTGCTCCGAAATACTGCATCCCATTTCCATTCCCCGTCAGCTTCCCTGCCTGTGACAGTGACTCTATCAATTCCGTTTTCTCTGGTAGCAAGATTTCACATAATGCTTCTTCCACTTTATATTAATCATCCTTCTTTTTCTCACCACAATCCTCTTTCTGTTCTAATAAGAATAAAGTTTTTCTGCGAAGCCATTCCTGTGCCCATGCCTTATGCGGCATTGTATTTCCATGCTCTACCACATATTCCATACAGGCTACGAATTGACTTTGATTGCCCAGTTCATCGTAACACATTCCCAATAGAAATTTGCGTCCAACCTCGGAATATGGTATTTTTTCCTCACGATCTGTCAAAATTTTTACGGCAGTTTCATAATCTCTTCTCAACACGAATTCTTTTGCGGCAAACAACCGATTCTTTGCAAATTCCTTTCCTGCTGATTGAAGTGCCTTACAAAAGCTCACCACATCTTCATCCGCATATTTTTGAGCAAGTTCAAGATTCATTGCTGTCTGTCTGAATAATCTGCTGCTTCTTTTTCCTATCCATCCTTCATTCAGATAACATTCCGCTTCCTCGAATTTCTGATTTGTTATCAATGCCGCCACATATTTTTGCTCAGCAAGCAGAAGTACGGTCTTTTGAAGCCCTTTCCATTTCAAGCCTTTTCCATAAGTAACTGCATATTCCATCAATTCCAGATAGCGTTTTGCATCACACTCTTGCAACAAAACTTGATCCAGCTTACGGAATTGATTCAGAATGCCACACACAATATTGGCTATGCCAGCAAATCCCCCCGCTGCAGCACAGAAACATAACAGATAACCATCTGTACTAATCCAGCCTGGCCTTGTCGTTTCTAAAATCAACAGAGTTTCTTTATGAGGGAACGGGCTTCCCAAAAAGGCACTGACAATTCCCATCGTAATAGCATAAATAAGCAATCCTGTCCCGATTGCCTTTACCCGCCTGTTTTTTTGCTTTTCATATATTTCTTCTATTTGTTTTTTCATGTCGTTACTCCTTGTTATTTTAAATTCTTACGTTTGTAATATATTATGCAACCAAAGAATTATCAAATTATTACTGAACAGAAATTTTACTTCCAAATGCGGTACTGATATTCCGGTATATCTTGAATACCGTCATCCAATATCTTATTGCCTAAATACTGAAAGCTGCCATCCTCCCTGAACCGTACTGTAAGTTCGTGAGCTATGACCGCATCATTACAAACAACCATCTCACACACCGCCTCTACTGTCAGTGTCACCGTTCCATTTTTGTTTTCTTTGATGCCGGTCACTTCTGGCAGAGACGTCCCGAAAAATGTAGGAGCATAGTTAAGACACCCCAATCTCGCCCAAGCATAAGTCTGGTTTTCCTCATCAAATTCTGCATACTCCCTTATTTGCTCTGCTGTTACAGGAATATACTCCATAATCAGACTTTCGAACTCTTCTTTAGGAATGCCATTTGGATAATCTTCAGAATTGAACTTTTCTCCATATTTCATTCCATACAGATATTCAAACATTCCGTTATAATCCAACTCCCTCATATTTTCTGCATTCCAGTTGGAACACAAAAGATTCTGTCCCTGATATCCAAGTCCCCGAACACAACGTTCAGACATTTCACGCTGTTCTTCTGTCATTGGTTTTACTCTGATTAGGCAGCTTCCATCCATGATTTCACTGACCTCTGGTGGCTCTGGCACACATAACTCATAACAGAACCATCCTTTATTTGTATATTTCCACTCTTTTATTCTGGTGTAAGATATATAGGACATTCCCGACTTACCATTCTCATTCCATACGCTTCTTGCACTTACAACATACATGTCTGTACCATCAAAAATGAATTTCATTCTACCTATGCCACCATCATCATGTATCTCGTAAATTACTACAGAACCGCTTTTCCCAGCCGTGCAATCCTCAAGAAAAGAATCCACACTTTCATAATTTTCCATATTTGAATAGGTCACTAATGTAGCAATCGGATATCCCGTTTCCATTAACTTTTTCTGCAGTTCAAGAATGGTCTCATCAGTTAAAACAACATTGGATGCAGTTCCTTTATCTGCCTCTTTGTAAATCTCATAAATACGTTCCATCATCGCTCTGCAGTCATTCTCAGCTTCCTCTTCTTCCTGTTCATCCACCAGAAGTCCATAGCCCTTTTCCCACTGTTCTGCAGCTTCTTCCTCAGCACTTTTTGTTTCCTCTGTGGAAAATACTTCTTCCGTATCTTCCACAAGAGATTCACCTGCAACATTATCTTCTTTTCCGCAAGCACACATAAAACACCCAATTAAAAATACCATAATTAGTAGAATGCTCTTTTTCTTTAATACCATAAAATCATCCTTTCGTTCTTGCTACCTACGGCAGTTCCAATTCTATTTCCTCTATAGAGTTAGAAAGATACCGGAATGTTCCATCTTCAAATGGCTGAACCACAACCGTATTCCGAAAAGCGAGATCAGAATTATAATCCGGCCAAACTCCATCCACGATAAGTGTAATTGTTCCATCCGGATTTTTTGTATAGTCAACTACTTCTCCAAAAGGTGGGTATGGGCTGGCATAAATCATTTCATACTCATAACTATTACTACACTCGTCATATTTGCAATTTTTCCTTAATTGTTCTACAGATACTGGAAAATAAGTGGTCATTATATTCTCATATTCTTCTGCCGGAATCTTCCAGTCTTCAGTTTTTAAATTTTCACCCGTATGGATACGATAAATATCTTCATATATACAAGGCATCAGAATGTCCTCTACATTACTGCTGTCCCAGTTTGTGACAAGCACATTGTAATTCACATAGCTTAGTCCTGAAATGTATTTTTCCGTCAGTTCCCGACAGTCTTCCGGAAGCGGTTCTATTCTCCAATACTGTCTCAAACTTGCATGTGCAATCACATATTCATATGCGTAGATAAAATACCCTTTTTCCGTAAGTTTAATTTCAGCCAAATTCCTTACCAAAGTTCCCTGAATCTCCGGCAAACCGCCTTCCTTCCACCGAACTCCGATGTAATAGGTCTGTAGCTGCTCTTTCCGATAAATAAAGGTAACTGCTCCAATCAGTCCATCCCTCTGCACTTCAAATACGGTAACCATCGAGTCCTGCCCATTCAGATAATCCGCATAAAAGATTTCTATCTTTTCATGATTCTGCATATTGGTCTCTTCTTCTGTACTTACCAATCCAGCCTTCCCTAATTGCTCCACAACCTCTTTTTGTTCCTCGCTTGTGAATTCACTAACACTGGAAGAATCATTCGCCGCATCTGCAATTATCACATCCTTATAGATTTCCTTGACTGATTCTGCTGCCGCCAAAACCATATTCTGCAGTTGCTCCTTTTCCTCTTCCGAGATAAGGCAGTCACTGGATTGTGGAATAAACCAATAGGCTGAATCGGTAGAAGTTTCCGTATCATTTTCTTCCTCAGTCACTGTTTCACTATCCGCAATTTCCAACGGAGTCTCCCATACTTCCTCTGCCACTTTCTTTTCTTCCGTATGCAACCGTCCCCAACAAATCACTCCTGCTATTACCACAATTAGCAATATCAAAATCAAAAATCCCCATTTCTTCAATA
>JBJFCA010000090.1:0-19071 GCA_051888725.1 Lachnospiraceae bacterium | reverse complement strand
TAAAAAGAATTTCAAACGTGTAAAGATGTAAGTCATAAACAGAAAACCCCTTTCATACAATTTATTAAGTATGGAAGGGGTATTTTTATGGACTTGATTGCAAAGAATGAATATGACTTATACAAGGATATACAGGAAAGATGCCGCGGTGAAATCTATATAGGGGTGGTGGGACCGGTGCGGACCGGAAAGTCAACCTTTATTAAGAGATTCATGGATCTTATGGTGCTTCCCTTTATGGAAGATGAGCATGAAAAGGAAAGAGCAAAAGATGAACTGCCCCAGAGTGCGGGCGGTAAGACCATCACCACAACGGAACCGAAATTCATACCCAAGGAAGCAGCAAATGTCCGACTGGGCGGGGATGTGGAGGCAAAAGTAAGACTGATAGACTGTGTAGGGTATATGGTGGAAGGCGCCGCAGGACACATGGAGGAAAATACCGAGAGGATGGTAAAGACTCCCTGGTCTGAAGCAGAAATCCCTTTCACCCAGGCAGCCGGTATCGGTACGGATAAGGTTATTAATGACCATTCCACCATAGGCCTTGTGGTGACGACGGACGGCAGCTTCGGTGAACTGCCAAGAAGTGCCTTTACGGAGGCAGAAGAAAAGACCATCCTGGCACTGAAAAAGTTACATAAACCGTTTCTTGTGCTGCTGAATTCGGAAAAACCATTTGCGGAAGAAACCAGGCAGTTAGCGGAAGAAATTGCCGAAAAATATCAGGTATCTGTTCGTCCTGTCAACTGTTCACAGCTTAAGAAGGATGACATTCACAGCATCATGGAACAGATTCTGTATGAATTTCCCATATCCCGTATGGAGTTTTTTATGCCAAAGTGGGTAGAAATGCTCGCCTTTGACAATCCCATGAAAAAGGCAATGATTACCGCCGTAAAGGGTCTTATGAAAGCGGTATCCACGGTAAGGGACATCCGTTCCATGCAGACGGACGGGAGAATTCCTGTGGAATGTGAGTACATTAAACGGTTAAAAACCGATCACGTGAATCTGGCAGACGGAAGTGTCAGACTGCAGATGGACGTAGACAACGGCTTTTATTATGAAATGCTGAGTGAACTGGTCGGGGAGGATATTCATGGGGAATACCAGCTTGTAAATAAGCTGAAAGAGCTTTCTTCCATGAAAAAAGAATATGATAAGGTGCTGCATGCCATGCAGGCAGTCAGACAAAAGGGCTACGGTGTCATCACACCGGAAAGAGCGGAAATCAGTCTTGCAAAACCCGAGCTTATCCGCCACGGGAACAAATTTGGTGTAAAGATCAAGGCGGAAAGCCCGTCCATCCATTTGATCCGGGCCAATATAGAAACGGAGATTGCTCCTATTGTGGGCACCGAAGAACAGGCACAGGATCTGATCCGGTATATTAACGAGGCGGAAAACAGAGAGGAAGGAATCTGGGAAACCAATATTTTTGGAAAGACGGTGGAACAGCTGGTCAGTGACGGCATCACCGGCAAGATTGCCATGATCGGGGAGGAAAGTCAGCTGAAGCTGCAGGATACGATGCAGAAGATTGTAAATGATATGAATGGAGGTATGGTCTGCATCATCATATAAGGAAAGGATACCCTAAAGTCGCACGTTGCAGGAAGACAGCGTGCGATTTTTTACTCTTCCGGAAGCGGAAGCCGGTTTACGGGATGCCTGCAGGATACCTTGCATTTTATAGGGAAGTACTGCTATAATGAGAAAGTAATTTGTCCGGAAGAAAAATAAAAGGGAGCAATCAGATGGAATATATTGTGTTTACTATTGTAGCGCTTCTTTTGCTGGCGTTGGTGGGAGCAAAGGGAATCTATGATGCCGTCATTGAAAAAAAGAATTTTTTATACAGTTTACGGCACAATTACGGTGTCCTTAGGAAAAGAGAGTACGGGCTTGACAGGTATTGTGCGATTTCCCGTTATTTTACCCACCACAAGATAACGGGACAGATCGATGAAATAACGTTTCAGGATCTTTCCATGGATGATATTTTTAAGAGCATGAATTTTACCAATTGTCAGGCAGGAGAAGAGATTCTGTATTATATGCTCCGCACACCGGATTACCAAAACGAGCCGCTTGCTCATAAGGAAGAGCTGATCCGTTATTTTGAGGAACATGAAGATGAAAGGGTAGCTCTGCAGTATGCCCTGCATCAGGCAGGCTACACAGGTAAATTTTCCCTGTATGATTATCTGGAAAACTTGAATCTGCTCGGGAAACGGAGTAATTTCCGGCACTATCTATTGCTGATTTTATATATTCCCGGAATTCTGTTCTGTTTTTTAAGGCCATCGCTTGGTATTCTGTGGATCATTGCTTTGGTACTATACGGGATGGTAGTGTATTTTAAGGAAAAAGCAGATGTGGATGTATACCTGACCAGTTTTGCATTCATCTTAAAATTAATGGAGGTATCGGAAAAAATAGAACACATTTCCATACCGGTCCTTGCAGGGGAACAGGAGATCTTAAAAGAAAACAGGAAGGCGCTGGGACGGTTTAAAACAGGCTCTTTCTGGCTGATGTCAAATGGCAGAATGTCAGGCTCCGGAAATCCCCTGGATATCCTGTTTGACTATCTGCGCATGACGTTTCATTTCGATCTGATTCAGTTTAACAATATGCTCACCCAGATACGGGAGCATACAGAAAATGTGGACAGGCTTTTTGAAACGATCGGAACACTGGATGCGCTGATTGCAGTAGGTGAGTACAGGCATTCCCTGAAAAACGGCTACTGTGTACCGGTGCTTTCAAAAACCGGAAACGCAAGTATTAGTATGGAAGAAGGATATCATCCGCTGATTGCAGAACCGGTAAAGAATTCCATACAGACAAAAATGAGCGTTCTGCTTACCGGGTCCAACGCATCCGGAAAGTCTACGTTTCTGCGTACGGTAGCCATATCGGCTGTTCTGGCGCAGACGATTCACACGGTACCCGCCAGACGGTATGAGGCTTCGTTTTTTCATGTGATGTCTGCCATGTCGTTAAGTGACGACCTGCTTTCGGGGGAAAGCTACTATATTGTAGAGATCCGGACAATCAAGAGGATTTTGGACAGTATCCGAAAGGAAGGACACATTCTGTGTTTTGTAGATGAAGTATTAAGGGGTACCAACACCGTGGAGAGAATTGCTGCAGGAACAGAGATCTTAAGGCATCTGACAGAAAATGAAACCATTTGTTTTGCAGCTACACATGACATTGAACTGACCCATCTTCTGCATGACAGTTTTCAAAATTATCATTTTGAAGAAGAAATAAGAGACGGAGATGTACACTTTAATTATCAGCTTTTTAACGGCAGGGCAACAACGAGAAATGCCATAAAGCTTTTGGAAACATTCGGATATGATCCGGTGATGATTAAGAAAGCAGAGCAGAGGGCGGACAAATTTTTGGAGTCCGGTAAATGGGAATAATGGAGGTGGACGCATGAAAGTGACATTATATTCTGACGGTTCGGCAAGAGGAAACCCGGAGGGGCCCGGCGGATACGGTACCATCATACAGTATATAGATACAAAAAATATCCTGCATGAAAGAGAATACTCTGCAGGCTATAAAAAGACAACCAACAACCGAATGGAGCTTATGGGGGTTATCACGGGACTGGAAGCTCTTACAAAGCCATGTGAGGTAACAGTGATTTCCGATTCCAAATACGTAACGGATGCATTTAATGCACACTGGGTGGAAAACTGGGTGAAAAACAACTGGAAAACCAGCACCAGGCAGCCTGTGAAAAACAAAGAACTCTGGGAGAGACTTCTAAGAGCCCTGGAACCCCATCAGGTGACTTTTCAGTGGGTAAAGGGACACAACGGACATGCGGAAAATGAAAGATGCGACAAACTGGCAACAGCGGCAGCGGATGGGGAGATACTCCTTGACGATGACGGAGGTTCGTTGCTATAATGATAGTTACTTAAGAAGCAGAAAGGAGCTTTCACGATTATGGTATTTTTCAATTCCTTTTTAAGTTATCTGGTTGTTTTTCTGGTATTCTGCTGTGTGGGAGGATTTGCCATATTTATGGGAATTACGTTGAGAAAGCGTAAAAATGCCAAAGAAGAACAGCAGAACAATGAGACGGATACCGTACAATAAAGCATGCCGCCAAGAATCCAGTCAGACTGGGTTCTTTTTTATGAGGAGGGTAACGGGGAAGTATGCCAAGGTCGGAAAATCAGAAACAGAAACTGTTATACATAGTAAAGCTGCTTTGGGAATATACCGATGAAGAACATGTACTCAGTACCAGGGAACTGATCGAGAAGTTAGACAGTGCGGGAATCCATGCGGAGCGCAAAAGCATCTATGCGGACATGCAGTGTCTGCAGGATTTCGGACTGGATATCATGCAGAAAAAAGGCAAAACGGAAAACGGATATTATCTTGCCTGTAGAGATTTTGAACTGCCTGAACTGAAGCTCTTAGTGGATGCGGTACAGTCGTCCCGGTTCATGACGGAGAAAAAATCCCGGGAACTGATCAAAAAACTGGAGAAACAGGCCAGTAAGTATCAGGCGGTACAGCTGCAGAGACAGGTCTATGTAACGGGACGTGTCAAAACGGAAAATGAAAAAATTTATTACAATGTGGATACTATATATAAAGCCATAGAAGAAGACCACATGATTTCCTTTTCTTATCTGCAATGGACTGTGAAAAAGGAACTGGCTCCAAAGAGAGAAGGTAAAAAATACTGTGTGAGTCCCTGGGCTCTCATATGGGATGATGAAAATTATTATCTTGCGGCTTATGATACCGATGCGGCATGTATCAAGCATTACCGTGTAGACAAGATGCAGAATACGGTTGTGGAAAACAGGAAGCGGGAAGGCAGGAAAGCCTTTGAGGGAATGGATCCTGCTGAATATACCAAGCGCACTTTTGGTATGTTTGGCGGGGAAGAAGAGAGAATCACCTTAAAACTGCCGGAAGGACTCATCGGTGTCATCATTGACCGCTTCGGGAAAGAAACAGAGTGCCGGAGTTTAGAGGACGGCATCGTGAGTGTCAGAATCAAAGCGGCAGTCAGCGGACAGTTTTTCGGCTGGCTTGCAGGACTTGGTGAAGGCGTGCAGATTGTCACACCGGAAACGGTAAAAAATCAATACAGAGACTGGCTTCAGAAGATATTACAGTCACAGGAATAAAAAGCAAAAGAAAGAAGGATATGCGCAAATGCTTACAGCAGAGAGAATGAAGCACTTTGAAAGTGGAATTTTTCAGCTATTGAACGAAAAGAAAAATGAAGTGGAAAAAACAGGTAAAAAGGTTTATAACCTGTCCGTTGGTACGCCGGATTTTCAACCGGCGCCCCATATTGTGGAAGCAGTGGCCGAGGCCGCTAAAAAGCCTGAAAACTACAAGTATTCTCTGGCCGACCTGCCGGAACTTGTAAGTGCCGTACAGGAAAGATTTCAAAAGCGTTACGGAGTAGAACTGGAAAAAGATGAGATTATGAGCGTCTATGGCTCCCAGGAGGGCATCAGTCATATCGGATTGTCGTTATTCAATGAAAATGACCTGGTACTGGTGCCGGATCCCGGCTATCCGGTATTTTCCATTGGACCTTTTCTTGCAGGGGCAGATGTGGAGTGTTATGAGCTTGTGCCAAAGAACCATTATCTGCCGGATCTGGACGGGATATGGGAAAAGTACGGGAGCAGGATCAAATGTATGATTGTATCCTATCCGTTAAATCCGGTCTGCAAATGTGCACCGCGTGAATTTTATGAAAAACTGGTTGCATTTGCCCGGAAGCATCACATTCTGATTATACATGATAATGCATACTCGGATATCATTTATGACGGCAGAGAGGGGATTTCCATTTTATCCGTGCCGGGAGCAAAGGAATGTGCAGTAGAGTTTTATTCACTTTCCAAATCCTTTAATTATACCGGTGCCAGAATGAGCTTCCTTGTGGGAAATAAAGAGGTGGTAGCTAACTTTAAGAAGCTTCGCTCCCAGATTGATTACGGGATCTTTCTGCCGGTACAGTACGGTGCCATTGCAGCACTTACGGGACCGGATGACAGTGTAAAACTGCAACGGGAAAAATACGAGGAAAGAAGAAATGCCCTCTGTGACGGCCTGACAGAAATCGGGTGGAAAGTGGAAAGAAGTGAAGGTACCATGTTTGCGTGGGCCAAGATTCCCGACCGCTACGAAGACGATTTTGCATTTGTGCTGGAGCTTTTGGAGAAAACCGGTGTTCTTTGTACGCCGGGAAGCAGTTTTGGCAGTCTGGGAAAGGGACATGTCAGATTTGCACTGACACTGCCGGTAGAAACGATAAAGGAAGCTGTGGCAGCAATTGCTGAAAGCGGAATTTTAAAATAAGGTATTTTTTTAAATACATGGGAAATTTTATGATATGATGATTGACTTTTTGACAGCCTTTCCTTATACTAAATTTACGACACAAAATATGGTGAGAGAAGCCATGAAAACATACTATATATTGTAACGGATTATAATGTATTGGATTACAATGTAATGGATTACAATGTAATGGATTACATTTAGAAAGGGGAGGCAACATGAGTATTGAAGTAGAACAGGCCGGACAGGATACAACGGATTACGGTGCCCAGTATCAGCCCAAGAGAACGGTTAAGGTTATCAAAAAAGACGGAAGCAAAGAGGTCTTTAATGTACAGAAGGTTATTAATGCGGTTGGGAAAAGTGCTTACAGGGCATTGACCAAGTTTACGGAAGAAGAAAAAAGACATATCTGTCAGTATGTGGTAGATAAGGTGGATGAACTGGATCAGGACGAAATTCCGATTCCGATTATGCATAATATTGTGGAAAGCGCTCTGGAGCAGGTAAAGCCGATTGTAGCAAAAAGCTATCGGGATTACCGTAATTACAAGCAGGATTTTGTCCGCATGCTGGACGATGTTTACAAAAAAAGCCAGTCCATTATGTATATCGGGGACAAGGAGAATGCCAATACCGATTCCGCACTGGTGTCCACCAAGAGGAGTCTTATTTTTAACCAGCTTAACAAGGAACTGTATCAGAAGTTTTTCCTGACAACGGAAGAAATTCAGGCATGCAGGGATGGATACATTTACATTCATGACATGTCAGCCAGAAGAGATACCATGAACTGCTGTCTGTTCGATGTGCAGAATGTTCTTTCGGGCGGATTTGAAATGGGAAATATCTGGTACAACGAACCCAAGACGCTGGATGTGGCGTTTGACGTAATCGGTGATATCGTCTTAAGTGCGGCAAGCCAGCAGTATGGTGGCTTTACTGTTCCCAGTGTAGATAATATTTTAGAGCCTTATGCGGAAAAATCCTATAAAAAATATATTGAGAAGTACAAGAGACTGGGTATTGATAATGACACGGCAGAAGCAGAAGCTTATGCGGATGTGGTCAGGGATTTTGAACAGGGCTTCCAGGGATGGGAATATAAGTTCAATACCGTGGCAAGCAGCCGTGGAGACTATCCGTTCATTACGGTGACGGCAGGTACCGGAACCGGAAGATTTGCCAAGCTCGCTACCATTTCCATGCTCAACGTGAGAAGAAAAGGACAGGGCAAAAAGGAATGTAAGAAACCTGTTTTGTTCCCGAAGATTGTATTTTTGTATGATGAAAACCTGCATGGTCCGGGAAAACCTCTGGAAGATGTCTTTGAAGCAGGAGTTGCCTGCTCTGTCAAGACCATGTATCCGGATTGGCTGAGTCTGACAGGCAAGGGCTATGTGGCAAGTATTTATAAACAGTATGGAAAGATTATCTCTCCCATGGGCTGCCGGGCGTTCCTTTCTCCCTGGTATGAGAAGGGAGGTATGCATCCTGCAGATGATAAGGATGTACCTATTTTTGTGGGACGTTTCAATATCGGCGTTGTTTCCCTGCATTTGCCCATGATTCTTGCCAAGGCAAGACAGGAGAGCAGGGATTTCTACGAGGTACTCGATTATTATCTGGAACTGATCAGACAGCTGCATATCAGAACCTATGCTTATTTAGGAGAAATGCGTGCTTCCACCAATCCTCTGGCATATTGTGAGGGAGGATTCCTGGGCGGTCATTTAAAGCTTTCCGATAAAATCAAACCGATTTTAAAATCAGCTACGGCAAGCTTCGGCATCACCGCACTGAATGAACTGCAGGAGCTTTATAACGGTAAGTCTTTGGTAGAAGACGGACAGTTTGCGTTGGAAGTCATGGAGCATATTAATGCCAAAGTAGAAGAATACAAGGAAGAGGACGGCAATCTTTATGCAATCTATGGCACGCCTGCCGAAAATCTCTGCGGTCTTCAGGTAAAACAGTTCCGTGAGAAATACGGCATAGTGGAAGGGGTATCCGACAGACCGTATGTGAGCAATTCTTTCCATTGTCATGTGACAGAAGATATCACACCGATTGAAAAACAGGATCTGGAAGGAAGATTCTGGAATTTAAGCAATGGCGGAAAGATTCAGTATGTGAAATATCCGATTGATTATAATATTGAGGCTGTAAAAACGCTCATCAGAAGAGCCATGGACATGGGATTTTATGAAGGTGTCAATCTTTCTCTGGCCTACTGTGATGACTGTGGTCATCAGGAACTGGAGATGGATGTTTGTCCGAAATGCGGAAGCAGGAATCTGACCAAGATTGACCGTATGAACGGTTATCTGTCTTATTCCAGAGTGCATGGTGACACCAGATTAAATGATGCAAAAATGGCAGAAATCGCAGAAAGGAAGAGCATGTGACAGTCTTATGAGATATCATAATATAACCAAGGACGATATGTTAAACGGAGATGGTCTGCGCGTCGTTCTCTGGGTGGCAGGATGCAGTCACTGCTGCAACCAGTGTCAGAATCCGATTACGTGGGATCCAAACGGCGGTCTTCTTTTTGATGAGAATGCCAGGCAGGAAATCTTTGAACAGCTTGATAAATCTTATATTTCCGGTATCACCTTCTCCGGAGGGGATCCCCTGCATCCGGCTAACCGGCTGGATGTACGCAATCTGATGGCGGAGATTAAGGAAAAGTATCCCGATAAGACCATATGGCTTTATACGGGAGATTCCTGGGAGAATATTCTGTATTATCCCATGATGCAGTATGTAGATGTAGTGGTGGACGGGGAGTTTCATATTGAGGAACTGGATACCAAGCTTCTTTGGAAAGGAAGTAAGAATCAGCGTGTCATTGATGTCAAAAAAACTCTGATGCAGACAGATCCGCTGATACCTGTTTTACACTGTGGAGATTATAAATAATGCAAAGAGTCGCACAATATTTTAAGGTTTCGGAAGAAAATTTTATACAGGCACTGCGGGACGATTTTCCACAGTATTCCGAAACAGAAGCAAAGAAAATTTATGAGTCTGTTAAGCTTCCGCAAAGAGCAACAAAAGGGAGTGCCGGATATGATTTTTATGCACCGTTTTCTTTCAGGCTTGCACCGGGCGAAACCATTAAGATTCCAACCGGCATCCGGGCGAAAATGGAAGAGGGCTGGGTATTGCAGTTGTTTCCCAGAAGCGGTCTTGGATTTAAATTCCGGCTGCAGCTGAATAATACCGTGGGAATTATTGACAGCGATTATTTTGATTCCGATAATGAAGGGCATATATTTGCAAAGATCACAAATGACTCCAATGAAGGCAGGATTCTTGAGGTGCCGGAGGGAACCGGATTTTTGCAGGGTATCTTTTTACCGTACGGCATCACCGTTGATGATGCCTGTGACGGTATCCGCAACGGAGGTTTTGGCAGTACCACCGCCAAACAGTGATTAACGTATAAAGAACTCCTTTTTCGTAATACTAATGAACAGTAATACGGGAAGGAGTTTTTTTATGGATCATAATCACCAGCGTATGTCCGGCAATCTGTCTGCCGATATGCAGTATCTGAAGGACAGACTCAAACTTGATAAGAGCTTTGATCTTATTTATCGTACCATACAAATTGGAGACAGGGATGCCTGCATGTATTTTATAGACGGCTTCTGTAAGGATGAACTGATGGAGAAGATCCTGCAGTATTTCCTTAGTATCAAGGCAGAAGATATGCCTCAGGATGTTCATGCAATGTGCAAAAAATGCATGCCCTATGTGGAAGTGGATCTTAGCGATAAATGGGATAATATTTTAAATAATCTGTTATCCGGTGTGTTTGTGCTTCTGATTGATGGTTTTACCAGGGCAATCCTCATAGACAGCAGAGAGTATCCCGCCAGAAATGTTGCAGAGCCTGACAAGGACAAGGTGTTAAGGGGATCTAAAGACGGATTTGTGGAAACCATCGTATTTAATACAGCTCTGATCCGACGACGCATCCGCAGTACAGACCTCAGGATGGAAATGCTTTCTGCCGGAAAAAGCTCTCATACGGACATTGCAGTATGCTACATGGAAAGCAGGGTAGATCAGGATTTTTTAAAACGGATTACAGAACGGATCAGAAATATTAAGGTAGATGCACTGACCATGAATCAGGAAAGTCTGGCAGAATGTCTGTATGAAAGAAAATGGTACAATCCTTTTCCGAAATTTAAATATACAGAACGTCCCGATACGGCTGCGGCACAGATACTGGAAGGGAATATTGTGATTCTGGTAGACAATTCTCCTTCCGCCATGATTCTTCCCACTTCCATTTTCGATGTGGTGGAGGAAGCAGATGATTACTATTTTCCGCCGATTACCGGAACTTATTTACGACTGACGAGATTTCTGATATTTATATTAACGTATATCATGACACCTACATTTTTGCTGCTGATGAACCATACAGAGCTGATTCCGGAAAGCTTCTCTTTTATTGTTCTGAAAGAGCCCGCAAATATTCCGATCATCTGGCAGTTTCTGATTCTGGAGCTTGCCATAGACGGTCTCAGGCTTGCTGCAGTCAATACGCCCAGTATGTTAAGTACGCCGCTTTCCGTAATGGCGGCACTTGTTCTGGGGGAATTTTCCGTAAACAGCGGATGGTTCAGCCCGGAGGTCATGCTGTATATGGCATTTGTTGCCATTGCCAATTATACACAGGCAAACTATGAACTGGGATATGCCCTGAAATTTATGAGGATCCTGACGTTGATTCTGACAGCGTGTTTTGATGTATGGGGATATGTGGCAGGAATACTGCTGACCATACTTGCAATTGCCTGTAACAAAACGGTTTCGGGTCAGAGTTATATTTATCCGTTTCTGCCGTTTCGGTTTAAGCTGCTTGCAAGAAGACTGTTCCGGTTAAGAATGCCGGATGCCAGAAAATAAAAAATCCGCAGATTAGCTTGCAGACCTGCGGATCGTGTTTATAAAAGGAGCTGGTTTTACCAGCTCCGGATAAATTTATTGATATAATTATCAAGACACTCCTCAATAACGCGGATGGCATCTTCTCGGTTGCCTTTTTCGTTCACATCCGTGGTTTTATTTTCCAATGCCTTATAAACGGTGAAGAAATGCTCCATTTCCTCAATAACATGGGAGGGAAGCTCTGAAATATCATGGTAGCAGTTATAATTGGGATCATTAAAGGGAACCGCAATGATCTTTTCATCCTTTTTACCGCCGTCCAGCATGGAAATGACACCAATGGGATACGCACGTACCAGTGTAAGCGGAACCACCGGTTCCGAACAAAGAAGAAGAACATCCAGAGGATCTCCGTCATCACCGTAGGTACGGGGAATGAAACCGTAATTTGCAGGGTAATGGGTGGAGGTGTACAGAATCCGGTCCAAAATGATGTAACCTGTCTCTTTATCCAGTTCGTATTTTGTCTTACTGCCTTTGGGAATTTCGATGACACAGATAAAATCAGTGGGGGTAACCCGCTTTACATTGATATTGTGCCAGATATTGGAATTCATTTCGTACATAAACATACCTCCGAAAATTAAATAAAATCAAAATGCTTAAGTGCCTTACGGATACCGTCACAGGAGGCACGATCCGTTACATAAGTAACCTTTTGAAAAAGAGAAGGAGGAGCTGCATTTCCCATTGCAATACTGTTTCCCACTGCCGACAGCATAGTCAGGTCATTATTGCTGTCTCCGACAGCATAAGAGTTTGCAGGCAGGATGCCATGGTGCGCAAGAATACGTGCAATGCCGGTACCCTTGGAATAACCGATGGGTACGAATTCACGAAAAGTACCGCCTCTGTCGATACATTGGAAATACCGGTCGGAAAAAGTACGGAATTTTAACAGCTGGCTTTCTTCCTGATACCAGATTACAAATTTGTCACAGGTAAAATCCGGTGCCAGAAGATCCGTACGCATGGTATAATGGTGAACATCCCGAAAAGACAGATACTGTCGGATGGCGTCGGGATGCGTCAATGGCCGTGAAGTGTCAAAACAAACCTCATATTTGGATTCAAACAGAATGTCCACTCCGGTATCGCGTGCCACTTTCAAAAGCTCCATGGTAATGGTGCGGGGCTGGGAAATATAGAATAATTCCCTGCCGTCACTGTAAAGGTTGGTACCACATCCGCAAACATAACCGTCAAAACCGATTTCCCGGAAACGGGGTTCCACATTCTGATAGCAGCGTCCGGTATTGATATACATAAGGTGTCCGTTTTTTCGGGCTTCGCGTATGGAATGGATGCAGCTTTCGGGAATGCTTCCGTCTGTTTCACTTGTAAGTGTGCCGTCGATGTCAAAAAAGATAATTTTTCTCATGAACGTATTATAAAATTTTTTTATGGAAAAGTCAAAAACATTAAAAAAATTATGATGTTCAAAAATGCGTTTTTATGGTATACTGAATTATAAGTTTTTTCGACCTGATTTGACGGCAAAAATTTGTAATAGGGAGAGGGTTAGGATGGATACAAAGATTTTATTGGAAAACGGAACCAATGAACTGGAAATTCTGGAGTTTACGGTGGCAGGCAATTCTTATGGCATCAATGTGGCAAAGATTACCGAGATTATTAATTATCAGACGGTAACACCGGTCCCCAATGCGCATCCCAGCATAGAAGGTATTTTTATGCCGCGTGACAAGATGATCACGGCGATTGATCTGAGAAACTGTCTGCAGAGGGGCGTATCGGAACCGGGAGGCTTGTTTATTGTAACGAATTTCAACAAGCTGGATATTGCATTCCATGTAGATAATGTGATCGGAATCCATCGTCTTTCCTGGACGGAAATCATTAAGCCGGATGCAACGATTGCATCTGACAGTTCTGCACTGGGTATCGTAAAGGTTAAGGACAAGCTGATCATAATTCTTGATTTTGAAAAGATCATTGCAGATATCAATCCGGAAACGGGGCTGCGTTCGGAACAGCTCTCTGAACTGGGACATAGACAGCGCTGTGATGTTCCCATTCTCATTGCTGAGGATTCACAGCTTCTCAATAAACTGATTGTGGATGCACTTCATAGAGCCGGATATGTACATCTGACCCATACTGCCAATGGGCAGGAGGCATATGATGTGATTACAAAAGCAATTCAGGAGGACAATCTGAATGACGTTGTCAGATGTGTGATAACGGATATTGAAATGCCGCAGATGGATGGTTATCATCTCACAAAACTGATCAAAGAAAACGATGCAACCAAGGATATTCCGGTGATTATTTTCTCCTCCCTTGTCAATGAGGAGATGAGAGCAAAGGGCGAACAGCTTGGTGTGGATGCACAGCTTTCCAAGCCGGAAATTGTCAGATTAGTGGAAGTTCTGGACAGTCTGTTATTAAAATAAATGGTGAAGGGCAAAGGGGCCGGGAGTTTTCCCGGCCTTTCTGATAGGTTCTGTCATGAATGAAAATGAAATCATAAATTCTATACAGGAAAAAGTAGGACAGGCCGATATGGTGCTTGTAGGAATCGGTGAGGAATTTGAAGATACCGGATTTTTGCAGAAAAATACAAACTATGGGGAAATTTGCCGGAAGATTGCCGAAGAAGGAAAGCAATGGGTAGTTCCCTATGTTAATTATCTGTTTTTGAAAGAAGACGAGCGACTGAAGCAGGCCTATGAGACAATCCTGCACTTGCTTGCGGACAAAAACTACTTTGTCATGACATACTGTATGGATGGTATTCTTTCCAGTATGGATATTGATAAAAGCCGGCTTGTAGAATTTTGTGGAGGATGGCGCTTTTTTACCTGTGAAGAAGCAGGCGAAGCCCAGCCCGGGGAAGAGGAAGCCGAAGCTTTGTATGCGGACATTGCATCATGCGTAAAGGGGGAGAAAAGCTGGTCGCAGTTAAAGTGTCCGGTCTGTAAAGAAAACGGCAGTCCATATGAGTTTAACAGTCTGTATTCGGCACATTTTGAAGAGCCGCAGTATAAGGAAAACTGGGATCGCTATTTAAAATGGCTGCAGGGTACGCTGCATAAAAATTTGTGTATTCTGGAACTGGGTGCCGGGATGCGGAATTTAAATACCATGAGACTTCGCTTTGAAAAGATAGCAGAATTAAATTTAAAATCTGAACTGATCCGTATTCACGAACATCTATACCAGATTCCTGCTGCTTTAAACGGGAGAGGAATCGGATTTCAAAAAAATGCCGTTTACGCTATGGAAGAGTTTCCGAAAATATGATACACTAACTTTGTTTTTTGGAGTACAGTATTCCGAATGAGGAAAATCCTATGAATAATAATGAAGAGTATTTGGATAATCTGTTAAAAAATATGAATCATCAGGAGGAAGAAACGGAACCTGAGGATACTGCCATTATGCCTAAAAATCCGGAGCCGGTATCGGAGACACCCTCCAATGCGCTGACACCGGAAGAAATCGCTGCCTTATTTGATGCTGCGGAAAAAATTGCGCAGGGCGTTGATCCGGATCCGCTTGAGGACACACCCTTTGTCACGGCAGAACAGACCGTGGAAGATACGCCTGTTATGTCTATGGAACCCGAGCTGACCGAGATGTCTAAGACGGAGGAGGTTTTCCCCGGGCAGGATGAGCCTGTTTTGGAGGAGGTTTTCCCCGGGCAGGATGCGAATGCTTTAGAAGAGGTTTTCCCCGGGCAGGATGAGACCGGCCCGGCAGACAGCTTGTCTTTCCGGGAAGATTCCATGAATGGGGAGTCACAGGAAGAAGACGGGCAGGCAGCCGCAGATGATGCCGGAAAGAAGAAAAAGAAGCGCTCTTTATTTGGAAAGAAGAAAAAAGAAAAAAAGGAAGCTGCATCCCCGACAGATACAGCATTTGCGGCAGAACTGCCGCCAATGGAAGAACTGCCGCCAATGGAAGAACTGCCGCCGATGGCAGAAATGCCTTCTGTGGAAGAACTGCCGTCAATGGAAGAAAAGTCGCCAATGGCAGAAATGCCTTCTGTGGAAGAACTGCCGCCGATGAAAGAAATGCAGCCTGAGACAGAAACGCAGCACATGGACGAACCACAGGCAGATATTATGGAAATGGATCTTGCGGATGTGGAAGGTCTCTTTGAAGATAAAAGCGAAACGGATACAAAGGGGAAGAAGGATAAGAAACCCGGGTTATTCAAGCGCCTTTTTGCTTTTATAACTGAGGAAGAGGAAGACGAAGAAGGAAAAGAGAGCGGGAAAGAGAGTAAGAAAGAAAATAAAAAAGAAAAAAAGAAATCCGGGAACAAGAAAAAAGGAAAAGGCAGTCCCGATATTTCTGATGCAAATGAAGAGAAAGATGAAAACCGGGAGATCTTAGAAGAACTTGACAACGAAGATCAAAAGGCAAAGAAGGAACAGAAAAAAAAGAATCAGAAAGCAGACAAAAAAGCAGGAAAAAAAGAAAAGCCATCGAAGAAAAATAAGAAGACAGAAACGGAACAGCCGGAGGAAAAGGCTTCAAAAGCATTTAATACAAAGAATATTATTCTGGTCAGCCTTTTTGCCGCAGCAATATTTGCAATTCTATATCTCGGCATTGTCTATGTGTCACCGGTTTATGCCAAGAAAAATGCTGTTTCCGCTTTTGAACGACAGGATTATCTGACCTGTTACGAAATTTTGTATGGTCAGGAATTGACAGAACGGGAAAAGCAGCTCTTTGATTTTTCATACATGGTTCTTAAGATGCAGAAAAAGGTTACGAACTTTGAAAAATACAAAAATGACGGACAGGAAATGGAAGCCATAGATTATCTTATGCAGGCAGTGGAAGAGTATGATAAGTCTTACGAAAGAGCCGTTGCATGTGGTGCGGATGGAGAAATGCTTGGCATTTACCGGAATATCCTGAATATTTTACAGGAGGAATATGGACTTGAAGAAGATGAGGTAAGAAAGATTGCTTTCTGCAGCGATAAAGTTACTTATACGAGAATGTTAGAGAAGCTTGTTAACGGCGACGTAAATGCCCTGCAGGAGTTTCCCGGCTTTTCAGATCCGGATGCAGTGGAAAGTACGGAACCGGAAAACGCGACGAAAGATTTGCTTCCGGAAGAGGAAGAACTTACCGATACAGAATTTTTGCCTTAGGAGGAACAGACGTGATTGCGATTATTGACTATGATGCGGGCAATATCAAAAGTGTGGAAAAGGCACTGCAGTTTTTAGGAGAAGAGGCATGTATTACCAGGGATCCTGAGAGGATTCTGAAAGCAGACAAGGTCATTCTGCCTGGGGTCGGGGCATTTGGTGATGCCATGGAAAAACTGCACAGATATGAACTGGTGCCGGTAATTAAAGAAGCGGTAAAAATGAAAATTCCTTTTCTGGGAATCTGTCTGGGACTGCAGCTTATGTTTGAAAGCAGTGAGGAATCTCCCGGTGTGGAAGGACTGGGACTTTTAAAAGGTAAAATCGTGCGGATTCCGGAAACGGATGGAAGAAAAGTACCGCATATGGGATGGAACTCCTTGAAATTTCCAAAGACAGGCAGACTGTTTGCGGGAATTCCGGAGGATTCCTATGTGTATTTTGTACATTCCTATTATCTGAAAGCAGAGGAAGATATTGTGACAGCTACAACAGAATACGGTGTTACCGTTCACGCTTCTGTGGAAAAAGATAATTTATTTGCATGTCAGTTTCACCCGGAAAAGAGTTCTGACACCGGTCTTACGATTCTGAAGAATTTTATTCTGACGGAAAGGGGAGATGTGTAAATGCATACGAAAAGAATTATTCCCTGTCTGGATGTAAAAGACGGCAGAGTAGTCAAGGGTGTTAATTTTGTGAATCTGACAGACGCAGGAGACCCTGTGGAAATAGCGGCTGCATATGATAAAGAAGGAGCGGATGAAGTAGTCTTCCTGGATATTACGGCTTCTTCCGATAACAGGGCTACCGTTGTGGATATGGTGCGTCGTGTGGCAGAAAAGGTATTTATCCCGTTTACGGTAGGGGGCGGTATCCGGACCGTAGAGGATTTTAAGCTTCTTCTTAGGGAGGGTGCGGATAAAATTTCTGTCAATTCCGCTGCCATTATGAATCCGAATCTGATTTCAGAGGCGGCTGACAAATTCGGCAGTCAGTGTGTGGTGCTGGCAATCGATGCCAAGAGAACAGAAGACGGTCATTTCTCCGTATATAAAAACGGTGGAAGGGTCGATATGGGAATCGATGCCGTGGAATGGGCAATCCGGGCAGAAAAGTTAGGCGCAGGTGAAATCCTTCTCACCAGCATGGATGCAGATGGCACCAAAGCAGGCTATGATCTGGAACTCACAAATGCCATCGCAAGGGAAGTGAAGATCCCCGTCATTGCCTCCGGCGGAGCAGGCAGCAAAGAAGATTTTTATGATGCCCTGACAAAAGGCGGTGCAGAGGCAGCACTTGCAGCATCCTTATTTCATTTTAAGGAACTTACCATAAAGGAAGTGAAAGAATACTTAAGAGACAGGGGCGTTCCGGTCAGACTATAACCGCCTTGTCTTAAGAAGAAAGGACGTAAAGCAGGATCATGGGAATGATAACGGGAGACTGGCTTACAGCACTTAAACCGGAATTTGGAAAACCTTATTATGCAAAGCTGTTTCAGTTTGTCAAACAGGAATATGATACAATGCAGGTATTTCCCCCTTCAGAAGATATTTTTAACGCCTTCCATCTGACACCCTTAAAAGAGGTCAAGGTGGTCATTTTGGGGCAGGATCCTTACCATAATGACGGACAGGCGCACGGACTGTGCTTTTCCGTAAAACCGGATGTGGAGATTCCCCCGTCCTTAGTCAATATCTATCAGGAACTGCATGATGACCTTGGATGCTATATTCCGGATAACGGGTACCTGGTAAAATGGGCAAAACAGGGGGTTTTGCTTTTAAATACCGTACTTACGGTTCGGGCGCATGCGGCGTTTTCCCACAGAAACATGGGATGGGAGGAGTTTACGGATGCTGCCATCCGGGTGCTCAACAATGAGGACAGGCCTATGGTATTTATTTTGTGGGGCAGGCCGGCACAGATGAAAAAGAGCATGTTAAACAATCCGAAACATCTGATTTTAGAGGCACCACATCCCAGCCCGCTTTCTGCGTACAGAGGATTTTTCGGAAGCCGTCCATTCAGTAAGACGAATGATTTTTTGGAACAAAACGGTCTTACTCCCATAGACTGGCAGATTGAAAATATACATTAATTTTATGAGGAGAAACAATATGAAAAAACCATTTGTAACCAAAGCACTGATTGAGGATATTGTAACAAAATATCCTACTCCTTTTCATATTTATGATGAAAAGGGCATACGGGAAAATGCAAAAGCACTGAAAGAGGCGTTTTCCTGGAATAAAGGATATAAGGAATTCTTTGCGGTAAAAGCCACCCCCAATCCTTTTTTGATTGACATTTTAAGAGACTACGGCTGTGGCTGTGACTGTTCCTCCATGACGGAACTGATGCTTTCCCATGCCATGGGAATATCCGGAGAGGATATCATGTTTTCCTCTAACGATACGCCTGCAGAGGAATTTGCTTATGCAGCAAAGATAGGCGCTACCATTAACCTGGATGATATTACCCATATTGATTACCTTGAAAAGACCATTGGCTATCTGCCTAAGACCTTAAGCTGCCGTTACAATCCGGGAGGATATTTCTCGATTGCAAACAGCATCATGGACAATCCCGGAGATGC
>JBJFCA010000089.1:0-4080 GCA_051888725.1 Lachnospiraceae bacterium | reverse complement strand
ACAATATCAAGAAAAATTTGAAAGACGACAGTGGTACTACCTATAGCTTATCATACAGAAGTGCCGGTTCTGCCGTAGATACCCTGCATGATGAGTGGTATGACAAGGAACCTAAGATATTGGTGTATGATACGGAGATTACGGTTACTGATAAAAAAAAGAGTGAAGTAGTCATTGTGCTGGATGGAACTGTCAATGACAGATAACTGTAAAGAGAGGCATGCTGAATGAACAAGAAAGTACCCAATAAAAAAATGAATAATCAAGGTGCTGCGCTGGTCACCGTCATTGTAGTGATTACTTTTATCAGTGTCCTTGCAACAGTGATTCTTTATACCTCCGGTATGAACTTTGCCATGAAGACTACGGACATTAAAACAAAGATCAGCTTTTATGATGCAGAGACAGCAATGGAGCAGCTGAAAGCTTATTTTGCCGGTGAGGCTTCTCTTGCTTTTGAAGAAGCATATACAGACACTTTGAAAAACTATGGTAACTGGGGCAATGGTATCGGCAGGGAAAGCCATTACAAGGATAAGTTTTTTGATACTCTGCAGTTAAATCTCAGTGCAGAACTGGCGGCATCCGGATGTGCTGATATGACGGAATACATTAACACAATTGTTTCTCCTGAATATGCAGGCCTGATTACCATTACCGGTACCGGCAGCTATGATACTACACATGTAGGTGAAGGGTATGTGCTTTTTCAGGGCGTAGAAATCTGTTATACAGAAAACGGATACACGACAAAGCTCAGCACAGATTTTCTGGTTAATTTACCGGAACAGAACTGGGCAGCAGAGTATTCCGAGAAAACGTCCCTGCCTGCAAGTGCCGAACATGTCATGGTAAAGGATCTGAAAATGACGGACTTTATAAAATACTATAATTGGACGAAGAAATAAGGAGGGTATATGAGAAGGAATAATAAAGGATTCTCCTTAGTGGAACTGATTGTAGTCATTGCCATTATGGTTATCTTAACCGGACTCATTTCCATGGGTGTAGGAATGGCAGTCAGCAAACCGGCTGATGAATGCGTTGCCAAAATAAAATCAACCCTGCAGAACAACCGTGTGACCACTATGGGGAAATATGATGCTCATGTGGAGATTTACAAACAGAATAACCAGATTTACGCAAAGGAAATCATGGTGGAAGACAGTACGGGGACGACATCTACAAAAGTCAACCTTGTAGGAACCAAAGGAGTGCAGCTTTTTTATGAATTAGATAGTTCCGGTACGTATGTAGAACTGGTTGAAGGCGGTCCTTCTTTACTGATTTACTACGACAGAAGCAGTGGTGCATTTTCTAAAGCAACTTCAGGATATTACTGTACCAGAATCAAAGCCGTGAAGGGAACAAAGCAGGCGGTTTTAAGGCTATATTCCCTGACAGGAAAGATTGCAGAAGAGTAATGCATGGATAATCATAGAAAATTGCACAAAATGTAGAAAATATATGGTAGATTTCTTTTGAAATATGCGATATAATATAATAAATACAGTTCAATGACATCTTGGTTTTACATAAGTCACTTCAAACCAATAGGAGGAGATTATGAAACGGTTAAGAGAAAAAATGAAGAAACTGAATAACCGTGGTCTGACGCTTGTCGAGTTGATTTGTGCTGTAGCTATTTTAAGCCTGATCGGTACAACCATAGGCAGTATTTTAGTTGTCAGTGCGAAAAGCTATGACAGTGGTATGACTGAAGTGAATCTGCAACAGGAAGCACAGATGGTTGTAAATCAGATTAATGATCTTATCATTGATACTACGGCTACAAGCTCTGTGACATTTGACGGGACCACTCTTTCCATACCTCAGGGAGAGAAAACGCACTACGTAAGATATGATGCAGCATCAAAAAATTTGTATTATTACTATACGGATGCTTCACATACTACTGATGAGGAACTGATGGCTTCCGGTATTACGTCATTCGTGGCAGATACCTCAGCTTATGCAGATTCCGGAAATTTATTTGTAGATATTGGCTTGGAAAGAGAAGGTAAAGATTCTCCCAGAACATTTCAGGCTACTTTCCAGATAACTTCCCGAAACGGTGTAGTGGATACGACTCCTTCCGCATCTATTGATGTAGTGGATGATGTGGTCTTAGAGCCGAATCAGAGTTATACCTTTAATCCTGTTGTAGTGGGTATCAGCAATCAGGCAGTTGTATGGGATATTGTGGGAGGCAGTACGGATTCTACTACTCACATGATTGGTAATACTATCTATGTAGGCAGTGGAGAAGAAGGCAGCATTGTACATCTTCTCGTAAAGACGGCAACAGTTGACGCCGATGGGAATGCTATGGCAATGCGTGCCGTACGTGTGCGGATCAGAAGGGTAAATACCGTAAATGTTAATATCTTAAGTGTTAACGGTACCCCTTATATGGCCGGTACGGAATATACGATTACTGCTGATATAGGCGGTACTTATTTAGAGAAAGAGCCTTGGGATTGGGATACGGATTATGTAGAACCGTATGGTATTACGTGGGCTGTAAACAGCACCGGATCTGTTCCTACGGCTGCTCCCTCCATTACATTTGTTGACAGAGATCCTCTGCAACCGACACGTGCAATCATAAAATTGAAATTGAATGAAGATATGCCAAGAAATGCAAAGCTCACCATTAGAGCAACTGCAATACATCCGAAAGGAACTTTTGGCGGTTCAAATACCAATAAGACAGGTATCACATACGGCAATGTATATGGCGAGACTGTCATTGATAACAGTAGGTATTTTGTAATTGAAAACGGTCTGGCACGTGGTGACGATACTAAGATCTGTACCTTTGACTGGACTGCTTTAAAACAGTTTTTAATTGACATGTATAACAATGATCCCAATTTACCGGATAACCCCGATTTAGAGCTTGTAAGAGTTCACAGATTCCGTGAGACCGGAACGGCAACATGGTCTCAGTGGTACGGTGGCGAAAACGGTTCCGGCATTGACCGTGGTGATGATATTAATATTCGTACCTGCTCCGGTCTGATGATGGACTACGGTAAGACATATGAAGTACAGGTCAGAATGAGCGTTATTATCCGAAATACCGGTGAAGAGATTTGGCCCTTTGCAGATACTCCTACAGATCAGTATATGATTGATACGGTAATGGATAAGGTGAGTGTATCCTTTACCAGCACACTCTTAGGATTTGACGAAGAGTGGGGATTGTCCGCATCCAGAGGTGCTACAATTAATAAAAACTCCAGCAGTGTTACATTATTCTCCGTGAAAAAGATTTATGCCTTAAAGGGAGATCGTTGGAATGATGTCAGATACATTCTGGAACGTAAAGAAGGTTCTGAATGGGTGAAGGTAGGAGATCTACAGGATGGTCAGCACTGTGTAGTAAGTACAAATGGCATAGCCGGCGAATACCGCGTGAAAATTTGGATGAGAGCAGAGAAATGTCCGGGATATACTCAGTCACATTACTGGTATGATTATAAGATTTATGAACAGGGTGGAGATGTAGGTATGTTCTATTTCAAAGCAGAATAGTGTAAACAAAAAGGAATGCACAACGTGCATTCCTTTTTTAATACCATAATATTAAGCTGTGACATATATGCGGTAAGCACGTTGTGATAGATTTTTACGATCATCTAAGTTGATAAATTTTGATTTTATAACCATTTACTGTATCCTGTCCTATTAATAATTCCTGGTTCGTATATGATAAATCATGGAACATGGATAGCCATTCATCATTAGATATTTCGGCAGTTTCAACATTCTCTGCAACTTCTATGTCTGTTAATAAAAGGTAAACAGGTTTATAAGAGATATTATTCAATTGTTCATCTGGTAGCATTTGTAGTGATTTGGGTAAGGTGTCTGATTCATAGTCTTTCCCACATAAAGCATAAATATATTTTTTGTCCTGTAATGAAATAGAGAAGTTATTGATAGCATGTGGAATAGTAGTTGTTACAATATAATAAGCATCTTGAGGTAAGTCTTCTATCTGGAGACCAAATCGTTCATCATTTTTGAAATAGAAACAATGAGAGGCCTGAAAGTTAGAATTTATAGTACAAA
>JBJFCA010000088.1:0-4107 GCA_051888725.1 Lachnospiraceae bacterium | reverse complement strand
CGATCCCCACTCCGATACGCATAAAACGCAGTTCCATCTCTCTTGCCGCCACGCCGGAACTTCCCCTTCCGCAGACAAGCACCTGTTTTGCATCGCTGATATACCGGCAGATACGTCCGATCTGTTCCTCACTCATCAAACTGTAGGTTTTATTTAACAGTTCCTGATAGGCATTCAGGACCATCCGGGTATGTTCTGCAATGGACTGCTTTTTTTCTACGAATGTTTCTTCATACTGGTAAACAAATTCCCGGTAGCCTCTATAGCCACATTTTTTTGCAAATCTGGAAAGAGAAGCTTCTGACACATATAATCGTTCTGCGATTGCCTTTGCCGAAAAATCTACCAATTCTTGGTTTTTTATAAAAAAATCAGCAATATTTTTTTCCAACGGCGTGAATTTCTCGTAATTTGATTCAATGATCGGTGTAACTGATTTGATATAATATTCCATATTTTTATCCCTATCTGTTTTGGCAACTCATAAGATGGTAAAAAGCCCCCAGCATTCCTGCATCATTCTTGTGTTCTGCAAATGCAATTTTCGTCTGGGAAGCAATAATGGGAATTAAATATTTTTTTACTGCAGCCTCAATTTTTTCTTCTAAAAATTCTTTCTGCGCCATGATTCCTCCCCCAAGTACAACGACCTCCGGATTTACTACATAACAGATATTTGCAATACCCATACCTAATGTATCTGCCATCTCATCAATTGCCTGCAGGCATTGTTCGTCCCCGTTTTTTGCAGCTTCAAAAATCCGGTACCCGTCCCACTTCTCTTCAGGTTCATTTTTCCATAGGGCCACCTTCTTTGTCAAGATGCTTGCTGCTCCCATGGTCTGGAAATCACTTTCTCCCATACGCATATATCCCACCTCACATGCGCTGTTCCCAAAACCATGGAACACTTTGCCCTCCCAGATCAGGCAGCCTCCAATCCCGGTTCCGATAGTCAGCATCAAAGCAATACGGCTTCCTTTTGCCGCTCCGGAGGTATATTCCGCCAGACCTGCACAATTCACGTCATTTTCCACCTCACATGGCAAATGGAAGGTCTGCTCCATCGTCTCTTTAAACTTTGTTCCCGCATACTGGGGGATCAAAGGTGCCGAGTGGAAAATCTCCCCTTTTACAGGATCCACCATTCCCGCTGTTGAAATACAGATCCCGCTAAGTTCCATTTTGTTCTTGTATTGTCTTACGATTCCCACTGCCTTTGACAGTACAAAGGGCCCTCCCTTCTGGGCCTCTGTTTTTGTTTCTCCTCTTTCAAGGATGATCCCGTCTTCACTGATGATCCCGTATTTGATCGCAGTTCCGCCAATATCCACGCTCACATATTTTTTCATGAATTTTTCCTCTTTTATATAGGTATTTTCTCTGTTTGAGATGCTTTCCGATATTCTGGCATCATAACGATGCCAGAGTCAAAAGCCATTAACTACGATATCCGAACAAGGCCAACCTATAAAATGTTTGACTCTGAACAGTTACATTTTACTTTAAAAATTGCTTTTTTTATAGGCTCCGGCCCATTTACCGCAACAGCCGTGCGATGGCCGTCAGATGGGTAACACACCAGAAAATCGCCCTTCTTTAGTTGGACAAAACTGTTTTTTTCTCCCTCCAGAGGCAAAAAATCATCTTTTTCCACAAATTCTTTTTTCTCCATATTTTGGATAAAATTCAAGTCGATCTGCTCCGTTCCGGCCAGCATCAGATGCACATCAAGGTATTTTTTGTGGGCTTCCCAAAACCTCTCCTCCGGTACCGTTGTGGTGTATTCTACAATGTTCACAAACAGCCTCTCACCGTCTATTTCATGGCTTCCTTTCTCAAATGACGCCAGATCATGGGTTCTGGCATAATCAAAGCATTCTTTTATTCCCTCTTCTAAAAAAGAAAATTCTTCTATGTGATCCAAATTTCCAAACACCATCTTCATTTCCTCCTTGTAGTTTACAAGGCACGCCTTAAGTAATGAAAGCATGCCTTTATAAATCTGTTTATTTGTTTTTATAGATCGTTGTGTTAGGTGCCGGTACAGAATTGTCTGATTTTATTTTTCTCCAGATATAGCTTGCCGGAATGCCGACGATCAATGATACTGCGATGGAGATAATGGAATAAGACCAGATGGAAACAGTACCTGCCGGAGCAAAATATTTAATTCCGATCATGACTGCTGACGCAGCAATAAATGCCAATGTGGTTCCGAACGTGTTGGCAACCTTCGTAAAGGCGCCGAGGATAAATGTACCGATCAGGATGCCAAGCACAAGTCCCATGAACCCGTTAAACCATTCATATGCTGATTTCACCCCGCCGTTTGCCAGTACAATGGAAACAAGGATAGCAAAAATTCCAACAAATAAAGATACGTACTGTCCAATTTTTGTCTGCTTCTCAAAGCTCAATTCTTTTTTACTGATATTTGCCTGAATGTCCAGTGTCCAGCTTGCAGCCACGGAATTCAGTCCTGTAGACAGCGTGGACTGAGAAGCAGCATAAATAGCAGCCAGAAGAAGTCCCGTAATACCTACCGGAAGTTCAAAAGCAATGTAGGATGCAAAAATCTGGTCCTGTGCCGCTGCCGGCGGAAGTGCATTCTGCTGATAGAATACATAAAGCCCGGTACCGATGAGGTAGAATACGGTTGCGATAAAAATAGACAGGACACCGTTTGTGAGCATCATCTTGTTCAGTTTCTTTGTATCCGTTGTTGTGGTAAAACGCTGCACAATATCCTGACTGGACACATAAGAACCCATGGTGTTAAATCCGGCTCCAATGATCATAAGGAATACGCTGTCTTTCAGCAGATTGATATCAAAGATCGGCTGGTTTGCTGCGAGGAATTTTCCCTCAGCCGTAAAGGCATGGAACAGCGCGCCGAATCCGCCGTCAATATGGGCGATTAAAAAGACAAGGGCAAAGGTCACGCCAATGATCAGTACGGATCCCTGAATAAAGTCTGTCCAGAGAACGGATTTTAATCCGCCTGTATAAGAATAAATAATAGCGATCACCCCCATAATGATGATCAGTAAGTTTACACTGATACCAGTCAGGCTTCCAAGTACCATACACGGAAGGTACATAATAATGGACATACGTCCCACCTGATAAATGATAAACATAACTGCGCCGAGGATGCGGAGTCCTTTGCTGCCGAATCTCAGTTCCAGATAGTGGTATGCCGTATCAATGTCCAGCTTACTGTAAATTGGCAGGAAAAACTTGATAGTGAGGGGAATTGCCAGAAGCATTCCAAGCTGCGCAAACCACATCAGCCATGTCCCTGCATAAGAGTTTCCCGGAAGTGACAAAAATGAAATCGGACTTAATAAGGTTGCAAAAATAGATACCGATGTAACCCACCACGGCACTGTTCCGTCACTTTTAAAATATTCTTTCCCCTTCATATCTTTCTTAGCAAAATGCAGCCCTGCAAAAAGAACTGCAGCTAAATATACGACTAAGATCACTAAGTCAACCACTGTAAATCCCTGCATAATTTTCCTCCTAAATTTTTTAACAATAGTATCCTCTGGTTCCTACAGATATTTTCTTTTTGCTTCCCGGATCATCCCTGCTGCTTCCTCTACAATAGGCATGTCACGTTCAGTAAGGGATGCCAAAGGTTTTCGTACCCCACCCAGATCCAGATTTTCATTTTTCTTCAGAATTGCTTTGATCACGTCATACATATTTCCATGGGCGGAACACATTTTATAGATAATCGCATTTACATCATACTGGATTTCCATTGCCTCGCTCATTCGGCCTTCTCTTACCAGCTCGTCCATTTTCAGGAATAACTCCGGCATTACCCCGTAGGTTCCTCCGATACCCCCTTCTGCACCGATCACACGGCCGCTAATAAACTGCTCATCCGGCCCGTTAAATATAATGTAGTCCTCCCCTGCTGCCTGTTTAAACATCTGAATGTCCTGTACCGGCATGGAAGAGTTCTTTACACCGATCACACGGGGATTTTTTCTCATCTCTTCAAACAATCCCATAGTCAGTGCCACGCCTGCCAGCTGGGGAATGTTGTAGATCACAAAATCCGTGTTGGGAGCAGCATCGCTGATATCATTC
>JBJFCA010000087.1:0-19401 GCA_051888725.1 Lachnospiraceae bacterium | reverse complement strand
GGGGACTGATTGTTCTGATGTGCTGGCAGCAGATCGGTTACATGATGATCATTTACATTGCGGGTCTGCAGAATGTGCCGGATTCTTTAATAGAAGCAGCAGAAATTGACGGCGCCACCAAATGGCAGACACTTCTTAAGGTGAAAATTCCCATGGTAATGTCTTCCATTACCGTATGTGTATTTTTGACACTGACCAATTCCTTTAAGCTGTTTGACCAGAACTTAGCCCTTACGGGTGGTGACCCCAATCATTCAACGGAAATGCTGGCACTGAATATTTACCAGACCTTCTATGCACGTTCCGGTATGCAGTGGAAGGGGTATGGCCAGGCAAAGGCCGTGATCTTCTGTGCACTGGTGATTGCCATTTCCCTGATCCAGCTGAAAGCCACAAGATCGAAGGAGGTACAGCAATAATGAAAAAGAAATCAAATATTGGAAATATTGTATGGACAGTTGTTCTTTCCATTGCCTCCCTGCTCTGGATTTATCCCGCATTTATGATCTTAATGAACTCCTTAAAAAAAGAGTCCGCCATCAGCACCGGCTCTGTATTCAGGCTTCCCACACCGGAAACCTTTGCGGGACTTGATAATTATATTGATGCCATTGCATCAAAAGGCTTTTTAAGCAGTCTTTTTTACAGTCTGTTCATTACCGTTACATCTGTAGCAGCTATTTTACTTTTCTGCTCCATGTGTGCATGGTACATCACCCGTGTAAAAGGTATTGTTTCAAAAATTCTGTATTTCCTGTTTGCTTTTTCCATGGTGGTACCTTTCCAGATGGTAATGTTTACCCTGTCCCAGACAGCTGACAGACTGCATCTTAATACGCCCTGGACAATCTGGATCATTTATCTTGGATTTGGTGCCGGTCTTGCAGTCTTTATGTTCTGCGGCTTTGTAAAATCCATTCCCGTGGAAGTGGAAGAAGCGGCGCTCATTGACGGCTGCAGTCCGCTGCAGACTTTCTTTAAGATCGACGTGCACATGCTGGCACCGACCATGATTTCCGTGGGCATTCTGGAGGCTATGTGGGTATGGAACGATTATTTGCTGCCCACCCTGGTACTCGATATCAAAAAATATAAGACCATCCCCATGCTGATCCAGTACTTCAGAGGAAGCTACGGACGTGTGGAAATGGGTCCCATGATGGCAAGTATTATGCTGACGATCATCCCGATTATTATCGTATATCTTGCAGGACAGAAATATATTATTAAGGGCGTGGCTGCCGGAGCAGTCAAGGGCTAACCGTAAGTGAAGGAGAATTGTAAAATGGCAATCCAGACAGCATTAGAAAACAAACTCGGCAAAACCATAAAAGAGGCATCCGACAGAGAGATTTACGAAGCCCTTCTTTGTGTTGTGAAGGAAATGGCAGCAGAGAGAGAACCCCAAAAGACCGGTAAGGTAAAAGAAGAAAAGAAGAAAATCTATTATATATCCGCAGAATTCTTAATTGGTAAGCTGCTTTCCAACAATATGATTAACCTTGGCATCTATGATGAGGTAAAAGAGCTGCTTGCGAAAAACGGAAAGAATCTGGCAGCGATTGAAGAAACAGAACCGGAACCTTCCCTTGGAAACGGAGGCCTCGGCAGACTGGCAGCATGCTTCTTGGACTCCATGGCAAGCCTTGGACTGCCCGGAGACGGGATTGGTCTAAACTATCATCTTGGACTCTTCAAACAGACATTTTCTGACAGGATGCAGGCAGAAAATCCCAATCCCTGGATTGAAAATAAAAGCTGGCTTACCGAAACAAAAGTTTCGTATCCCGTTTCATTCGGGAATCTTACCCTGCAGGCAAAAATGTACGATATTGCCGTAACAGGCTATGAAAACAGAACCAACAAACTGCATTTATTTGACATTGATTCCGTGGATGAATCCATTGTGAAGGATGGAATTTCATTTGATCAGACTGATATTGCAAAGAACCTGACACTCTTCCTGTATCCGGATGATTCTACTGAGGCCGGCAGACAGCTTCGTATTTACCAGCAGTACTTCATGGTAAGCAGCGGTGCACAGCTGATTCTTGACGAGTGTACGGACAGAGGCTCCAACCTCCACGACCTCTACGACTATGCAGTGATTCAGATCAATGATACCCATCCCACAATGATCATCCCGGAATTAATCAGACTCTTAACTGCCCGTGGGATTGCAATGGATGAAGCTATTGACATTGTAACGAAGACCTGTGCCTATACGAATCACACCATACTGGCAGAGGCACTGGAAAAGTGGCCTGTTTCGTATTTACAGAAGGTGGTGCCCGGACTGGTTCCCATCATTGAAATTCTGGATGACAAAGTCAGAAGAAAATATCCGGATGAAAAAGTGGCGATCATAGACCGCTCTGATGTGGTACACATGGCACATATTGATATCCATTACGGCTTTTCCGTAAACGGTGTTGCCTCTCTGCATACACAGATTCTGAAAGAAACGGAACTGCATCCGTTCTACGAGCTGTATCCTGAAAAATTTAACAATAAGACAAACGGGATTACCTTCCGCAGATGGCTGCTTTACTGCAATCCTTTTCTTACGGCGCTTCTGGATGAAACGATTGGCACCGGCTACCGTAAGGATGCGGATAAACTAAAGGAACTGCTTGCATTCCGCAAAGACAGCAAGTTTCAGAAAAAGCTTCTTGCCGTAAAGGCAGAGAATAAGAAGGCGCTCTGCGATTATTTAAAAGAGACCCAGGGTGTTACCTTAAATCCCGACAGTATTTTTGATACCCAGATCAAACGACTGCATGAATATAAAAGACAGCAGATGAATGCGCTTTTTGTGATTCACAAATATCTGGAAATCAAGGCAGGGAAGAAACCCTCCACGCCCATTACCGTCATCTTTGGCGCCAAAGCGGCACCTGCCTATGTGATTGCCAAGGATATCATACATCTGATCCTGTGTCTTAAGGAGCTTGTGAACAATGATCCTGATGTGAGTCCGTACCTGACCGTAGTCATGGTGGAAAACTATAATGTGACTAAGGCAGAAAAGCTGATTCCCGCCAGTGATCTTTCCGAGCAGATTTCCTTAGCTTCCAAGGAAGCCAGCGGTACGGGCAACATGAAGTTTATGTTAAACGGTGCGGTAACCATCGGTACGGAGGATGGCGCCAATGTGGAAATCCATGAACTTGTGGGGGATGACAATATTTTCATTTTCGGTGCATCCAGCAAGGAAGTCATTGCACATTATGAAAATGAGGATTATGTGGCAAAAGATATCTACGAACAGGACGAAGTCGTGAAAGAAGCTGTGGATTTCATTACTTCCGATACCCTGCTTGCAATCGGGCAGGAGGAAAATCTTGTAAGGTTAAAGAAGGAAATTCTGAATAAAGACTGGTTTATGACACTGCTGGATTTCCGCTCCTACCTTGCTGCGAAAGAAAAGGCCTATAAGGCTTACGAAGACAGAAGTGCCTTTGCGGAGAAAATGATTGTAAATATTGCAAAATCCGGATATTTTTCATCGGACAGAACCATAGCGGAGTATAACAGGGATATCTGGAAAGTTTAGGGGGTATTATGAGAGAAAGCGGTATACTGATGCCGATTTTTTCCTTACCGTCAAAGTTCGGAATCGGCTGTTTTTCAAAAGAGGCCTATGCGTTTGTGGATTTTTTACGGAAAGCCGGACAAAAAAAGTGGCAGATTCTGCCGCTTGGACCAACCGGATACGGAGATTCCCCATACCAGTCCTTTTCTACCTTTGCGGGCAATCCTTATTTTATTGATCCGGAGACTCTGACACAAGAGGGGCTTCTGACAGAAGCTGAATGTGAAGAGAGCATGCCACTTACGGCTGCAGATTTAAATATTGATTATGAGTATTTATACTATCACCGGTTTGGACTTCTTCGCAAAGCGTTTGCCCGTTTTGCGCCGGATGAGGCGTATGCAGATTTTGTGACACAAAATGAAGGCTGGCTCACAGATTACTGCCTGTTTATGGCAATCAAGGACAGTAAGGGCGGCGAGAGCTTTTTAAACTGGGAACCGGCTTACCGCAACAGGGAGCCGGAGGCTATGAAAACGGCCATGGAACAGTTTAGGGAAGAAATGGATTTTTATCGCTTCCTGCAGTTTACATTCCGCAAACAGTGGGACAGCCTGCATGCCTATGCCAACAGTCAGGGAATTGAAATCATTGGTGACATTCCTATTTATGTAGCCCTCGACAGTGCGGATACCTGGGCGGAACCGGCACTTTTTCAGATGGGAGAGAACAATGTACCGCAGGCGGTTGCGGGCTGTCCGCCTGATGCTTTTTCTGCAACAGGACAGCTTTGGGGCAATCCTCTGTTTGACTGGGAATATCACAGAAGCACAGGGTTTTCCTGGTGGATCCAAAGAATCCGGCATTGCCTTCAGTTATATGACGTGTTAAGAATTGATCATTTCAGGGGATTTGATGCGTATTATGCAATTCCCTATGGGGATAAGACGGCGGAAAACGGCAGATGGCTGCCGGGACCGGGCATGGAACTGTTCCACGCCATCAGGAATCATCTTGGTGAGCGCAGAATCATTGCAGAGGATCTGGGATTTTTGACGGACTCCGTAAGGAAGCTGCTGGCGGATTGCGGATATCCCGGCATGAAGGTGCTGCAGTTTGCTTTTGATACGAGAGAACCGGGCAATTATCTGCCTCACACCTATCCCCGAAACTGCGTGGTATATACGGGAACCCATGACAACACGACCACACGGGCATGGTACCATGAGATTGGTGCGGACAACAGGGCGTTTGCCAGAGAATACCTGCATGTACCGGCACTGGATGAGGATATGCTTTCCTGGGATTTCATAGCACTTGCCATGGGCAGTGTGGCAGATCTTTGTATCATTCCCATACAGGACTATCTGTGTCTGGACAGGGAAGCCCGGATCAATACGCCGTCCACACTGGGCGGCAACTGGGTATGGCGTATGCAGCCCGGTGCACTCAGCACAGAACTGGCAGAACAGATACGCCGCATGACAGAAATATACGGCAGATAAATACAGGGACGTTCCTTTTACAGGGAGCGTCCTTTTGCTGTATCCGGAAGATTCTTTTGAATACTTTTCAGATATAGGAAAAAAAGAGAATATTTTGTGGATTAAATTAAAAAAATGTGTAGTTAAAAGAAAAAGCTGTTGCATTGTGACATATGTTGTGCTATTATTGACTATAGTCAATAGTTGACTCGCAAGTATGGTTATTGGAGGGGGGAAAATGCCAAAGGGTTTACAGCCAAAAGGCGTGATGCGCAAAAACAAAATGCTTCTTGCGGCAGTTAAGTTGTTTTTGAAAGACGGTTATGAGAAAACAACCACGGCAGCCATTGCCAGAAAGGCAGGAATGGCGCCTTCTTCCTTTTTCGCAGCATATGAGAATAAGGAAGCACTGCTTCTTACTTTGGTAGAGAGGATGCTTGGCTATCATTTTGATGCAGCACAGAAGTTTGTTTCAAAAGATGCTGATCCGGTCATGCTGTATGCAGTAGAGACAGCCCTGCAGATGCATATTACGGAGCTGACAGAAGCAATCCGGGAAGTGTACATTATGGCATATTCGCTCCCGACTACATCGGAGTATATTTATCAGACCACGGCAGAGAAATGGAAGTATGTCTTCAAAAATTATATGCCGGACGCACAGCTTAAGGATTTTTACGAGACCGATATCGCCTCTTCCAGTATTATGAGAGGCTTTATGGCAAAAAAATGTGACCTTTATTTTACCATTGAGCAAAAGATACAACGTTTTTTACATTGCAGTCTTGCAGTATACCGTGTACCGGAGGAACGACAGAAAAAGATCACAGAAGAAGTACTTAAGCTGGACTTAAAACCCGTAGCCGGTGCAATTATAACGCAGATTGTGGAGGAAGCGGAAGAAGGCTTTGAAGACGTTATGACAGTTGAGAAAGAGTAATTACTGACAGCTAATCTGGCTTAGACAATACCGGGGGAGACATGCAATCTTAAAGGGTATCAGAATCAGGGGAAAGATTTTATATCCGTACAGTAAGATTGCAGTGTCGATCATCCTACATGGGATGATAATTCGTGTAGGGAATTCATTCCGAGGAAATAAAAGAAGAAGAAGCTTTTGCACACAGGGAGAGCCTGCAGTGTAAAAGCTTCTTCTTCGTCCGGGAAAAACAGTTATACAGCCACGAATACGGCACTGCAACCGGCTACGGTAAGAGATCCCTGGCTGTCTGCAGCTGCAGGACCTTCAGTATCACCAACCGTATAAAGAACCTTGCCGGCAGCATGGGGTACCGTAACTTCCCTTGCAGCAGGGTTGATGATCACAAGAATACGTTCCGTATCGCAGCTTCTTTCATAGACAAGAGGATAGCCGTCTAAAATGAAAGAGATGGCTCCCTTACTCTGCAGCGCCGGATGCGCCTTACGCAGGGCAATGAGACGTTTTACTTCATTTAACAGGGAAGCTTCATCCGCACACTGGCTTTCCGCATCAGGGCGGTCACTGCTTTCATCCTGGGGAATATAGAGCTTCTCCTTAGAAGCAGCGGAGAATCCGGCATTGGGGGATTTGTCCCACTGCATGGGAGAACGGGAGCCGGTACGTCCGTATCCGCCTTCCACGGAATGCAGGTTTTCCACATAGCGCATGCCGATTTCATCCCCGTAGTAAATAAACGGTGCACCGGGCATGGACAAAAGAAACGCAAAGGCAATCTTCATTTCTTTACAGGAAAGGTTTCTGGACAGTCTGTCCATATCGTGATTGCCGGAAGGAATGCAGATGAGTCCCCTTCCGTTTGTTTTGGCATAGTTTTCTTTGTATGTTTTGACAAATTCCCGGGCGGAGCCTAAGCCTCTTTCGGAAAAATAGGGTTCTTCACAGCGGAACAGATCATTATAGTGAGAGGGTCCGAAGTGCAGCAGGAAATCCATGTGGAATCCGCCGATGAGGCTTTTGTCCGGTTCCCCCCATTCGCTGATGATGGCAGCGTTCGGAAACTCTGCGTCTAAAAAGCCGCGGATATCCTGCCAGAGTGCAATGGTGCCCTTGCCGTCCTCATCATTTTTCACAAGGGATCCTGCCATATCTACACGGAAGCCGTCGCACCCAAGACCCAGCCAGAAGCGCATAATGTTTTTGATTTCTTCCCGGGTGGCAAGTGGTCCTTCGCCGTCCATGGGCTGCTGCCATTTCTTGTCGGGATCCGGCTGATAGAAGCCGTAGTTTAAGGCCGGCTGGTGGGAGAAGAAATTGACTACCGCACAGCCGTCCCTGTCAGAGATACCCCGGATACAGCCTAAGTTTTCCGGCGTTTCCCAGATATTGTCTGTCCAGATATAGCGGTCAGTGTAAGGATTTTTCTCAGCCTTCATGGATTCTTTGAACCATTTACAGGTCACGGCAGTATGACCGGGTACCAGGTCCAGGATGACGTGCATTTTCCTGTTATGGGCTTCCCTAAACAAATGGACCAGATCGGCATTGGTGCCATAGCGGGGCGCAACGGTATAATAATCCTCCACATCATAGCCTGCGTCGCCAAAGGGGGACAGAAAACAGGGATTCAGCCAGATGGCGGTACAGCCAAGGTCCCGGATATAGTCAAGCTTTTCTATAATTCCGGGGATATCGCCGATACCGTCAGCATTGGTATCGCAGAAGGATTGGGGATAGATTTCATAAAAGACGGCATTATTCAGCCATTCCGGTGCAGTTTTGAACGGATTCATAAAAGTACCTCCTTAAGCAGAGAAATTTTAACAATATTATAGCATATATAAAATTTTATATAAAAAGATTTCTGTAAAAATTCATAATTGCGAAACAGGAAAAATTCTGTTACATTTTTATATGGATATATTTTCATGGGATACATAAAAATATTTTGAATGAGGGAGAGAGGAAAATGGTCATTGTTTACGGAGTTCATCATTTCAGAAAAGTAAAAGGTTTTTTTGGACAGTCGGTGGCATGCAGCTGCGGCAATACTTACCCGCGGCAGATTATCAGAGACAGTAAGTGGGGGCATTTTGAGTATATTCCGCTGATTCCTCTGGGTTCGGATTATTATTCTGTCTGCCCGGTCTGCATGCACGGCTACAAGGCTGATAAACAGCAGAAAAAGGAACTGAAGGAGCTGATGGCGCAGGGAGGCGTCAATCTGCATTTTACACCCCATGTGGTAGAGCACACTTCAAACAAAACCTTTGACCTGTACCTGCATGATGATATCAATGGCACTAACATCAGTATTTTGCAGGGCGTCACCAAATCCGAGATGAAGTCTGAATGCAAGGGACGTCTTTTTAAGAAGAAAGAAATCATCCGTGAAACAGCAGCCATCTGACGGCTGCTGTTTTTACGACTAAATCATTCAGATAAAAATTAAGAAAAAAGAAAGATAAGAACTATTTACAGAATTTACCGGATTCAATAGAATAGAAATCAGAAGCAGTAAGTTAAGCGAAACAGGCTCGAAAGGAGAATGGGTAGCAAGATGAGAAAAAAAGGATTCAAAAGAGGGATGGCCTTTATGCTGGCAATTGCCATGGTGCTGGGAGAAAGTGTAACCGCACTGGCGGCAGAGCCGGGGGCGGCGGTTATTTATGAGGCCGGCCAACCGGAAGATTACGATGGGACACCCGATGAGGAAGGATGTCAGGATGCGGATATCTCCGGCGGTGATGAAGCAGACGTATCAGCCAATATTCCGGAAGAAGTACCGGGGGAAACGGACGAAACAGGGGAAACGGATGGAAAGTTCCCGGGCCTTTCGGATGATTCTGTTTTATCTGCCGATTATATGGCGGACAAGTCCCTGTTAAGCGAGCATGCCGATGAATGGAGCAATGCAGCGGAAGGAAGAGACTATGTAGCGGGAGAAATCATTGTGGAGGCAGAAAGCGAGGAAGCTGCGAAGGCCTATGCCGAAGCATTTAACGGTACCCTGACAGATTATTTCCATGGGGTAGCCGTGATTGAACTGAATGCAGATGATACGCTGCCCGAGGCAAGTGTGTACGATGCTGTATTGGCATCCTCCGTAAAAGAGAACAATCTGCCGGCAGCCTGGCCTAATTATTACCGGTATGCGGATGATACCGGTGACTACAATGATCCTTATCTGATCAATGCATCCCCATCCTGCCAGTGGCATCACGGTGCAATCCAGTCACAGCTTGCATGGAACGCAGGGTATCGCGGACAGGGCGTTAAAGTTGCGGTGCTGGACACGGGCGTGAACGTTAACCACGAGGAACTGTCAAATATAAATACCTGCGATATCGGGTTGGGAAAAGATGACACTGACGGACACGGTACCCACATTTGTGCCCTTATCGGTGCCTCTTTAAATAACGGAAAGGGCGGCGCCGGTGTGGCACCGGAATGTACCCTTTATTCCATAAAGATTGCAAACAAAGTCAGCGATAAGGATGAGGCAACCGTGACATCCTTAATCAAGGGCGTTTACAAAGCAGTAGCTGAAAAAGTGGACATCATAAACGTAAGCTTTGGCGGAACCAATTATGTACCGTTGGAAGAAGAAGCTTTCCAGACGGCATACGAAGAGGGCATCGCCGTATTCTGTGCAGCAGGCAACGGCTATACCAATACCTCTCATTATCCGGCTGCTTATAAGTCCACCATTTCCGTGGCAGCACTGGAGGCGGGCATGACCAAGGCGCCGTTTTCCAATTATGACGCAAGTGTGCGTTACAGTGCGCCCGGCGTGGAAATCTGTTCTGCAGAAGCGAAGAATACAAATGAATATGGTTTCAGAAGCGGTACCTCTCAGGCTTCTGCCATTACGGCAGGTGCGGCAGCTTTAATCTGGCCTACGATAAACGGAACAGGCAAATATACAGGGAAGGCAAAAGTGGACAATCTTCTCAAAAAGATGGACAGCAGCTGCAGTAAGGTAAACGGCACCAATCTGGGGAAAGGCTGTATCGACCTGGCAAAGGCACTTTCCCTTACCACAAGTGACGCAGCTCCCAAGAAACCCGTAATTGAGACAAAATCGGGTACCTACAAGGATACATCCGTAACTGTGGTCATCTCCGGCATTGATATCGGCTGTACGGCATATTATTCCACGGATGGCAAACCGGTGACCTTTAAAAACGGGATGCTTTCCGCAAATGCCATTGCCTATAACGGTCCCTTTGAGCTTAGCGGAAAAGGCTCCTTTACCATATATGCCATTGCCGTAAAAAATGCAAACCAGATGGCAAGCGGTTCCGTTTCCGCAAAATATACGCTGCGGCCGGAGGTTTCCGGAATCCGTATTGAGTCGCTGACGGGTGCTGCTTATCTGACCCAGGGAACAGGTTTGTCCTTAAAAGCGGTGCAGACTCCGGATTACGCTGTGAAAAAAACGGTGAAGTGGTCTGTGGATGCCCCTAAGGAAAGCGGTGTGACCGTGAGCTCTTCCGGTCGTGTGTCAGCAGGTAAAAAAGCAGTTCCCGGTACTTACACCGTTAAGGCCACACTGCCAAACGGGCTTTCAGCACCTTTCCAGATTACGGTAAAAGAAGCTTCCGCCAGTCAGATAACCTCCTTTACCGTCAAAAATAAAAATGTGACGGTGACAGCCGGACAGGTATTTACCGTCAGAGATATCGTGGTTAAGAAAAAGGATAAATCTGCCGCAGGTGCATCGGATATCAACTGGTATACGGCTGATGAGTCAATTGCGGACGTGGTTGGCAGTACCGATACTACCATTCAGGTTAAGGGAGTGTCGTTTGGCAAGACTTCGATTACCGGTGTGGCTGCAGACGGAAGCGGAAAAACAGTGACGCTCAAGATCAATGTACTGCAGCCGGTGACGGGCATCTATCTGAACAATGCCCTCCCCGGAGACTATGATTATATGCTGGCATGCGGAAAAACCATCAAGCCTGAGATTACCGTGGCACCGGCCAATGCTTCCAATAAAAAGTTAAAATGGTCTGTACAGCCTGCCGGTATGGGCGTGTCCGTAAAGGATGGTGTCATTAAGGCAGATAATAAGGCAGCTACCGGTACCTATACCATTACGGCAACTGCAGCAGACGGAAGCGGCGTTTCCACAAGCTTCAAGGTGCTGGTCAAGACAAGAAGTACCACAGGCATCAGTGTGGACAGAACCACTGTGGATCTGTTCCGTGTCAATAACGGCTTCGGTTCCTCTACCGGCACGACCATCAGTGTATGGAGTGAATCCAATTACTTATGGGATATTACCGCAAACAGTGCGCCCGGTCTGGTTACCGCAACCAAGAAAGGTGACAGTATTTATATCCAGTCTACCGGCAAAGCAATCGGAACGGCTACCATTACGTTATCCACACTGGACGGTACCAATAAGAAAGTTTCTATTAAAGTAAACATTAAAAATCCGGCCTCCAATCTTATGATCTCCCCGGAAAGCGGCAGGTGTGCTTATGTGGCAAGAGGTACTTCCATGCAGATGGTAGCGACTGTCACAAACGGCTATGGAAAAGTAACTGCCAATGCCGGAAAGTTTTACTGGAGTTCCTCTAATCCCGGCGCTGTTAAGGTAGATCAGAACGGCAGGGTAACCGGTGTCAGCGGTGAAGAAGGTCCGGTGACCATTACCGCGACAGCAATGGATGGCAGCGGTCTTCGGGCAGAGTATACGGTATATTCCTGTGACAGGGTAAGCGCCATTACCATAGATTCTGAGAATGTGCGTACTGTCAATGTAGGAGATTCTTTCACCAAAGACGTTTCCGAAACAGCATCATCCGACGGTGTCTGCAGTTACATGATAGATATCAAGTGTAACAAACCGGGGCTTACAGCCGAGTATGACGACAAAGAACACAAGATAAGGTTCACCTGTAATAAAGAGGGAACCTATACGGTTACCATTTCCTGTATGGATGGCAGCCCGGTGAAGCTGACTTATAAAGTGATCGTAGAATAAAAACTCTTAATCCAAAAGAAAACCCGCCCATTTTTGAAAAAATGGGCGGGTTTTCTTTTCTGAACTGTCTTTTCACTTACTTCATTTTGATATAGAAAACAGGTCTAAAGTGCAAAAAAAGCTATTTACAGAACACATTTTATTCACTAAAATAGGTATAAAAGGATTATTTTGGAATTTGTCGTCCTGTTTTTGAAAATATTTAACGTGAGGGGGTAAAGATGGAAAAGAAACGATGGATTTTCCTGATTGCCATACTTGCAGTACTGGTACTGGCCGTGATTATCCTGGTGGTTATTCTGAATCAAAAAGATACCGGTCAGGAAGAAGGCAATATGACGTATCAGGGAGAAAACAGAGAACCGGGCGCAGAACCGGGCATTTTGGAAGAAGTCGGGCAGCAGGCTTATGACGAAACGAAGGAAGCCCGTAAAGAAACTGCCGGACAGGATCAGCAGGAGGATTCCCGCACAGAAGAGGAAGAAACAGACCGGACTTCCGGCAACATGTCAGACGGTCAGTTGTCGGTAGGCGGCGTACCATCATCCGATGGTGACATGGAAGAACCTGCAAAAAGTTTAGCCGGATCCGGTACGGTATCCATGGTGGCACTTGCTGATACGAAAGAGGAAGCAGAAAGAATTGCCGATCTGTATGGAATTACGCTGGTCAGCTTTGATTATGGTGTCGCAGTTTATGAAACGACAAAGGATCCGCAGGAGCTGATAGAGCTGGGAGAAAAGAATCAATATCCGGCCATAGGCGTCAACAACACATTCACAATACAATAAGAAAAAAAATAAGCGAGGGAGGAACCATGAAAAAGAAAGTATTGAAACAAGGCGTAGCATGGCTGCTGGCACTGGCCATGGTACTGGGTGAAAGCAGTTATGCTTTTGCAGAAGAACCGGAATCAGCGGTTGTAACAGACGTGTCAGGTGACATCGGGGAGAATACTCCCGATGAAGAAGATGTCTCCGGTGGAGATGAAGGACAGGAGCCGGCAGGAGATGTTTCTGACGGTAATAATGCTCCGGAAGAAGATGTATCCGGAAATGACGCAGTTCCCACGGAGGATATTCAGGAAATGTTCCCCGGACTGCCGGATGGTTATGCACTTACTGCAGACGAATTTTCCGACAAGGCAGTTTTAGGTGAATATGCAGAAGAATGGTCCGATGCAAATGATGGCGTAGATTATGTGTCCGGTGAAATTATCGTGGAAGCGGACACAGAGGAAGAGGCAAAGGCTTATGCAGAAGCATTTAACGGTACCCTCACAGATTATTTCTGCGGGATAGCCGTAATTGAACTGAATGCGGATGATTCCCTGCCGGAAGCAAGCGTTTATGATGCGGTTTACGCTTCTTCTTTAGCGGATTGTGAACTTCCTGCCGCATGGCCCAATTACATCAGGTATGCTGACGATTTTGACGTCGACGTGATGGAGAATACGGCCAGTGCGGTAAGCAGTGAGGAACTCATCAGTGACGAACTGGTAAATGAAGTTCTTGCAGAGGATACGGAAGCTGGTGTTTCAACAGATGCCTATAACGATCCCTATTTAAGCACATCCTCTGCTTATCTGCAGTGGCATCACAGCATTTTGAATTCCCAGCTGGCATGGCAGGCCGGATATCGTGGTCAGGGTGTCAAGGTGGCAGTCCTGGATACCGGTATCAAGAGCGGTCATGAAGATGTATCCGCAGTAAAGACCTATGATGTAGGTTACGGCACGGAAGATGGTCAGGGGCATGGTACTCATGTCTGCGGTATCATCGGTGCCAAATTAAACAACGGCAAAGGCGGCGCCGGTGTGGCACCGGGATGTTCCATTTACTCCATAAAGGTGTTGCAGGATTCCGGCAGCGGTTCGTCATCCGTTATTATGAAAGGTGTCAATCAGGCGGTAGCCGCAGGAGCGGACATTGTCAACATGAGCTTGGGCGGCCCTACATACAGTCTGCCGGAGGAAAAGGTTTATAAGGATGCGTATGAGGCAGGTGTAGCCGTATTCTGTGCAGCAGGAAATGAATCTTCCAGCTCCGCACATTATCCTGCTGCATATAAGGCAACGATTTCCGTCGCAGCACTGGAACCCAGCATGGGGAAGGCATATTTTTCCAATTATGATTCCGGCGTCCGCTATAGCGCACCCGGTGTGGATATTTATTCTACCTACTATAGTTCTACTTCCGCTTATACCAAAATGAGCGGTACTTCCCAGGCAACCCCTGTTACAGTAGGTGCGGCAGCCGTAATCTGGCCCATTGTGAACGGCTCAGGAAAGTATACCGGTAAGGCAAAGGTAGATAATCTCTTAAAGAAGATGGATGCAAGCTGCTCCAAGGTAAGTGGTAAGGGACTTGGAAAAGGATGTATTGACCTTGCAAAGGCTCTGGGCCTTACAAACAATGAAGCGGCTCCTTTGAAGCCGGTATTTGGTACAAAAGCCGGTACTTATACCACATCATCTTTAAGTGTAACCATTTCCAGTCCGGATCCCGGATGCACCATTTATTACTCTACAGACGGGAAAACGATAACTTATAAAAACGGTGTTCTGTCTGCCAATGCAAAACAGTATACAGGTGCTTTTCCCGTAAGCGGGCAGGCATCCGTAACGGTATACGCCATTGCAGTAAAGAACTCCAATAAACTGGCAAGCCAGGCAGTATCGGCAAGGTATACGCTTAAGCCGCCTGTTACCGGTGTTACCGTTTCTTCCACAACGGGAGTGAACTATCTGGCACAGGGAACCAGCTTAACCTTAAAAGCTACCTGTGCACCGACTTACGCAGCAAATAAAACAGTGAAATGGTCTATTAATGCAACAAAGGAAAGCGGTGTTTCCATCAGCAGTTCCGGTAAGGTGTCAGCTACCAAGACAGCTACGCCCGGAAATTACACAGTTACCGCTACTTCTAAGGACGGTCCGGCCGCAAACTTTACGGTTACGGTAAAAGCCGCACCTACAAATCCGGTTACTTCCATTACCGGCAAGACCAAGACTGTTAACGTGTATATAGGACAGAGTGTAACAGTAACAGATACAATTGTAACGAAAAAGGATAAATCCACCGGTACTTATGCTGCACTGAACTGGATGACCCAGGATAACACAGTGGCTACAGTCAGCAAGACGGCAGGTGTCAAAATCACGGGTGTAAAGCTTGGTAAGACCACCATTACCGGAGTGGCAACAGATGGTACCGGTAAGACCTTTACGATTACAGTCAATGTAAAGCAGCAGGTAACTTCCATCACTCCGGCAAACAGTGTAACATCCTATACACTCAGACAGAACAAATCCATTAAACTGGATATGGTAGTGGCTCCGGCTACGGCTGCTGATAAAAAACTGAAATGGACAGTCAGTCCTGAAGGAAAAGGTGTTACCGTAAGTAACGGTGTGGTAAAAGCGACTAAGGATGCAGCTACCGGCTCCTACACGATAAAAGCAACTGCTGCTGACGGCATGGGCGCATACAGGACGTGTACGGTGAGTGTTATTGCTGACATGACCAGTGCAAATACCATCAGCGTGAATAAGAAGACGGTGGATATCTTCCGTATAAGTGGTGGTACCGGTGGTGCTACTTCATCAACTGTAACGGTAACCTGTCCCGGCGGATACTGGGAAGTAAGCAACAATGCACCCGGTATTGTCAGTGTGTCCCGTTCAGGCTCTAACCTGACAGTAAAGGCAACAGGTCAGGCAACCGGAACCGCAACCATTACCGTATCCACTACGGATGGTACCAATAAGAAGGCAAGCTTTAAGGTGAATGTAAAGAATCCGATCTCTGATCTGATGATTGCACCGCCCAGTGGTAAGAGTCTTTTTGTAGCAAAGGGTACGACGATGCAGCTGGTACCTACCTTTATTACCGCAAACGGTAAGGTCAATGCGGATGCCAAGAAGTTAAGCTGGAGTTCCAGCAACCCCAGTGCGATAAAAGTGGATAACCAGGGACGTGTGACCGGTATGACTACCGGCAGGTATACGGTTACCATTACGGCAAGAACAACGGATGGCAGCGGCGTATCCGCCAGCTATGTGTTGTATTCCAGTGATAAAACGAAGAGTCTGAGTATCGGCAGTAATAAACCGGCAACTCTGTCTGTGGGATATTACATAGACAGAAGGCTCTATGTGTCAAGTAATTCCGGATCCGGCTCAGTAAGTACAATATGGGACGTTAAGTGCAATAAAGAAGGAGTTACAGCGCAGGTTGTATGGAGCAATGGTTATCCTTATGTTAGAATTGTAGCTAACAAGAAGGGCACTTATACTGTTACGGTTTCCTGTATGGATGGCAGTTCCGCAAAGAAATCCATTACAGTTAAAGTACAGTAATATCAGCCTGTAACGGAAAATAGTATATGACTTAAAACTGTCGCTTTCACATGTAAATGTGAAGCGGCAGTTTTTTTCAAAATTTTAAACATATTTTATTTTTATTTTATCCATACTCCGTTTGTTTGTGATATAGTAAATAAAGTTCCAAGATTGAAACAAAGGAGTATTGTCCTATGAAAGAAGTGAAACCCTCTAAGAAACCGTTAATTTATTATTACGGAATTGCGTTATTGATTGTATTCCTGTTAAATGTGTTTGTGACGCCCATGCTGATGGAAGGTCGTGTGACAGAAGTGGATTACGGAACCTTCATGAGTATGACTGCTGATAAAAACATCGGGCAGGTACAGGTGGAAGATGAACAGATTGTATTTACGGACAAGGATAACCAGAGAATCTATAAAACAGGTAAAATGGATGATCCCCAGCTGACGGAAAGGCTGTTTGAAGCGGGAGCCGTCTTTTCCAAAGACATTGAGAAGAAAACCTCTCCTATCTTAAGCATCTTTTTGACAGTTGTTCTGCCCATCCTGATTTTCATGATGTTAGGACAGTACATGAGCAGAAAGCTTTTGGAGCATGCAGGCGGCAAAAATTCCATGTCATTTGGTATGGGCAAGAGCAATGCCAAAATCTATGTGCAGTCCACGGAAGGCATTCATTTTGATGATGTGGCAGGAGAAGATGAAGCCAAGGAAAACTTAAAAGAAATCGTTGATTATCTGCACAATACACAGAAATATACGGAAGCAGGTGCGTCCATGCCGAAAGGTATCCTGCTTGTGGGCCCTCCCGGAACCGGTAAAACCATGCTTGCCAAAGCAGTAGCCGGTGAAGCCAATGTACCGTTTTTCTCCATTTCCGGTTCGGAATTTGTGGAGATGTTTGTAGGTATGGGTGCTGCCAAGGTCCGCGACCTCTTCAGCCAGGCCAAGGAAAAAGCGCCCTGTATTGTCTTTATTGATGAAATTGATGCCATCGGTAAAAAGCGTGACGGACAGATCGGCGGCAATGATGAGAGAGAGCAGACCTTAAATCAGCTGCTTACCGAAATGGACGGCTTTGAAGGTAACAACGGTGTGATTATATTGGCAGCTACCAACCGTCCGGAATCCTTAGACCCGGCGCTGACAAGACCCGGTCGTTTTGACCGTCGTGTTCCAGTGGAACTTCCCGATCTGGCAGGCAGAGAAGCAATTTTAAAAGTACATGGCAAGAAAATCAAGGCAGCAGAAGATGTAGATTATCATACCATTGCCAGAATGGCATCCGGTGCGTCCGGTGCGGAGCTTGCCAATATCATTAACGAAGCTGCGCTTCGTGCCGTTCGAAACGGCAGGACCATCGTCAATGAAGCGGATCTGGAAGAGAGTATTGAAGTGGTGATTGCCGGCTATCAGAAGCACAATGCCGTGCTTTCCGACCATGAGAAACAGGTTGTGGCATATCATGAAATCGGACATGCGCTGGTGGCTGCCCTGCAGACCCATTCCGCACCGGTACAGAAGATTACCATTATTCCCAGAACCTCAGGTGCTCTCGGCTATACCATGCAGGTAGAGCAGGGCGATAAATACCTGATGACCAAAGAAGAGATGGAGAACAAGATCGCCACGCTGACAGGCGGACGTGCCGCTGAGGAAGTGGTATTTGAGGAAATAACCACCGGGGCATCCAATGATATTGAACAGGCAACCAAGTTAGCCCGCTCCATGATCACCAGATACGGTATGTGCGAAGAGTTTGACATGGTAGCTATGGAAACCGTGAATAATCAGTACTTAGGAGGAGATACTTCTCTTAGCTGTTCTGCAGAAACGCAGAAGGAAATCGACAAAAAAGTAGTGGAACTGGTAAGAACCCAGCATGAAAAGGCAATCAGTCTCTTAAAGGAGCACAGAGAAGACTTAGATAAGCTGGCACAGTATCTGTATGAGAAGGAGACCATCACCGGTGATGAGTTCATGGAGATCTTAAAAGGAAAAAAAGAACAGGAGTAAAAAAAATATTGTCTAAATGTACCCTGCGTGGTACAATAGGCAATGTAGAAAAGCAATGAAGGAAAGAGTACTGTTCTGGAACCATACAGAGAGAGCAGCATATGGTGGGAGCTGCTTATGGAGAATTTACAGGAAGACCATTCCGGAGCTGAACGTGAATGTATTCTAAGCGTCTCCGTGTAGCTACGTTACAGGCCAAGAGTGAAAAATAAGGTGGAACCGTGTGTAAGCACCCTTAGGTATCGGCAGATACTTAAGGGTGTTTTTTAGGTTAAAAAGGAGAAGAGAAATGGTAAATTTTAAGGAAGACGAACAGTTAAACATGTTAAACCACTCCTGCGCACATCTGATGGCGCAGGCAGTCAAGCATCTCTACCCGCAGGCGAAGTTCTGGGTAGGCCCTGTTGTGGCAGAAGGCTTTTACTACGATATGGATCTGGGAGACGATGTCATCAGAGACGAAGACATTCCTGCCATTGAAGCAGAAATGAAGAAAATTGCAAAGACCGGCAAAAAAATTATCCGCAAGGAAATTTCCAAAGAAGAAGCAAAGGAAATGTTTCAAAACGATGAATACAAGATGGATCTGATTGACGGTCTGGAGGACGGACACATTTCCTGTTACGAGCAGGGTGATTTCACGGATCTTTGTCGTGGACCTCATGTAGATAACGTAAAACTCTGCCGCCATTTTAAGCTTGTGAGACATTCCGGCGCTTACTGGAAAGGTGACAGCAAAAACAAGATGCTGCAGCGAATCTATGGTGTATGTTTCCCGACAGCAGAAGAGCTGGAAGCACATTTGCAGCTTTTAGAGGAAGCAAAGGAAAGGGACCACAGAAAGATCGGTAAGGATATGAATCTGTTTATGACGGATGATCTGGTAGGACGTGGTCTGCCCATGTTTTTACCCAAGGGCTACACCATCTGGCAGGAGCTGGAGACTTATATCCGTGATAAGGAAAGAAAGCTCGGCTATCTGCATGTTATGACTCCCTGTGTCGGTACCGTGAATCTGTATAAGACTTCCGGCCACTGGGATCATTACAAGGAAAATATGTTCCCTGCCATGGAGGTGGAG
>JBJFCA010000086.1:0-19420 GCA_051888725.1 Lachnospiraceae bacterium | reverse complement strand
CCGCAGGCACTGCATGTGCTGGGAAAAGCCTCCGGTATCGGAACAGCCCTGGGAGAAGTCTTTTTACCCATGCATCTTCCCATCATACTGGCAGGACTTTTGGCGGGACCTTATGTAGGAGCTGTTGCAGGTCTTTTCGGACCGCTTCTTAGTTTTCTGCTTACCGGTATGCCGGGTGCAGCCATGCTTCCCTTTATGATGCTGGAGCTTTTCTGCTACGGACTTTTAAGCGGATTACTTCGTAATCACAGGATGCCCACATTTGCAAAAGTAGTGACGACGCAGGTTTTCGGACGTGCCATAAGAGCAATTGCCATCCTGTTTTCCGTATATGTGCTGGGTAGTAACAGGATTCCTGCAGCCATTATCATAAGCAGCATCCAGACCGGCATGATCGGCATTGCACTGCAGTGGATGCTCATTCCCCTTATTGTATACCGTGTGGAGGCAGCAGACAGACATGCATGAGAACACCGTACGGGCAAAGACAGTTCTTTCAGACAGTAAGCATACCTGCGTGCTCTGTAAAGATTCCCGGATACTTTATTCTGATGAACGTGGCGTACTTCCGCTGCTAAAGTGGATTCAGGAAGGAACGGACGTAACAGGCTTCCATGCAGCAGACAGGGTAGTGGGAAGGGCAGCAGCTTTCCTGTATGTGAAGCTTAAAGTGGCAGAGGTTTATGCGCCGGTTATGAGCAAGGCCGGTGCAGATACGCTTATGCAGTATGGCATCAGGGCGTTTTATGATACACAGACCGTTGAAATCCGCAATCGGGATAACACAGACATCTGTCCGATGGACAAGGCGGTGAAGGATGCAAAAGCTCCGCAAGAAGCTTTCGAAAAGATACGGGAACAGGTCTTAAAGATGCGTTTGGGATAGAAGGGATGCCAATGAGATATTTTCGTTTACACACAGATGCTCCGCTTAGTTATTCCGTATGCGGACAGTTAATGAGTAAAGACGGGTTTTTGCACCATAAAAGAAATTTTGAGTGGAATGTACTGATTCTGGTAATGGAGGGGGGTCTGCATATCACTTCTGCAGGCATACCCTATACAGTAAAGCAAAATGAATATATTCTTTTAAAAGCAGGGGAGGAGCACTTCGGACATCAGATGTCAGAAGGCAGGCTTTCTTATCTCTGGGTGCATTTCCGGGAGGCAGCACCTTTTGAAATCTTTTCTGATTCTGATGAAGTTCCGGGTTTGCGCGAGTTTCTGTTTCCGGAGAAGGGGGAATTTACAGCTTCCGGCCGGATTCCGCTGCTTTTTTTTCAGTTAATGGATATTTCTTTGGAAGAACAGGGAATTCCGCCACTGATGCCTGACTATGCCTTAAGTCTGCTTTTCATGGAGCTTTCTTTGGAATACCGAAAATCCTGCGAACAGCAGTCTGCAAATACTCCCACTGTCGTTTCTGCTGTAAAGGAATGGATAAAAAACCATTATTATCATCCTTTTACAGTTCGGGAGCTTGCAAATGAATTTGGATATCAGGCAGATTATTTATCTGCTTTGTTTAAAAAATACACCGGCACCTCTATCGTTCAGTATACCAACAGCCTGCGTATTAAGATGTCCAAGAATCTCTTGGTCAGTTATGGCTTTTCCGTCAAGGAAGCTGCATATTCCTGCGGCTTCCCTGATGAAAAGTATTATATGAGACTGTTTAAAAGCATGGAGGGTATTACCCCTACCCAATATAAAAACGCCTTTTGCAAAAAGAATATTAATTGAGTTCTTTTTGCGTAAAGTATACGGTGTAGCGTTCGTCCGTAATCTCATAAAGAGGTATGAAAGTCATGTTTTCAGGTTGCATTCTGGTGTGATAAGTACTCTGTTTCCAGGGAAAGGCGCTATAAGTATGTTCGCAGCTTTGTTCCAGAATGCTAAGGGCATCCCCGTCAGCCCCGTAAAGACCGCAGTCACGATCGCAGAGTCCTGCCAACACAATGGGGCCTTCCGTTACAGCTGCCATTTGCGGCTGATCCGGTAAAGTCTTAAATTCGAGGGAAGCCGGGAGGTAGAGGCTGATTTCATCCTCTTTCCAGTGTCTGCAAAGGTTGATGTATCCGTTTTCTATCGGTACATTTTCAAGCCTTTCTTTGTTGAGATACATTACCGGCATCTGTTTTAGCCAATCCGGGATGCGGAAAGATAACGTAAAACGGCTGTTGGCACGAATATGAAATTTTAACAGCCAGCGGGACATCTGGCTTTCATCATCTCCGTCAAAGAAAGCCTGGTCATTATAATATTTCATATCCACACACTGTGTAAGCTCTACACGATCCTGCTTTCTTTCCCATTGAACAGACGAAGGAATATACTGGCTTATGATCAGCCTGTCCTGTTCGGCATTTTCATAATAACACAGCGAAGGATACAGCGTCTGCGCCTGCACCATAGTGCCATGACAACACCAGAAATCCTTTGTACGGCTGCCCCATTTCTTTTTACTGCCTGCACTGAGAGGAAGGAAATAAGTGGGCATACCGGTTTCTTTATTTTGCTGTGCCAGAAAGCCGTTATACAGATTTCTTTCGATGTAATCCGCATATACAGTATCCTGCGTAAAACGGTAAAGATAGTCTGCCAGACGGACCATATTGTAAACGGTACAGAATTCCTGGTTTCTTTCGCACAGGAATCTGCCCTGCATATGCGGTGGTACCCAGAATTCACCGGCACCCTGTCCGCCGCTGCAGTATTCTCCCCTGTCTGTTACGGCACATTTCCAAAATAATTGTACTAAGGTAAGCCATTTTTCGTCATTTGTGATTTCATACATTTTTGCAGCACCATGTGCCCAGGGAATGCTGGCGTTGGCATGACAGTTGCTGAGAGGGTCAGCATTGTTTTGCAGTTTTTTAAACAGGGATGGATGACTGTATTTTTCGGCAAGTGCCAAATATTTTTCCAGGCCGGTTATTTCATACAAAGTTGCCCATATTTCCAGCATACCGCCTTCTTCACCGCTGTAGATGGCGTGAGGATTTTTTTGAAGCATGGCATCTGTCCATTCCGTATACCAGTCACTGAGTCCATCCAGTATCTGTAATGCCGTTTGATTTCCGGCATATTGATAGGCATGCGTCAGCCCCATGAGCGTTTTGTGCATGGTATACTGCGGGGACCAGACGTACTCGTTATCTGCCAGTTTGTCAAAGTACTTTTCCGGTATGGAGCCAATCCATTTTCCACCGTTTTGCTGCTGGCATTTTGCCAGTTCATTTACAATACAGTCCAGTTTCGCCTTTAATTCACGGTCGTCATCGGTAGCGCTCAGCACGGCGGCTGCGGACATCCAGTGTCCTAAAAAGTGACCGCGCAGCTGACAGATGGGGGCTTCCCAACCCCAGTGGAGCAGGGCGGCAGCAGGATCATCCACAACCTGAAGACCGGGCATTACAATGCCGGCTTCTAAATAAAAATTCTGTAAAAGACATTGCTTTTCTAACTCCATCAGATATTTCCTGTTTAGTTCCGCCCGTTCTTTGAATATTCCGGGCAGCAGGTGTACATTTCCGGTTTTTATTTTATGTAACATCATGGGCACTTCCTCCTTGTTTTGAGAATAGTATATCTTTTCGCCTAAGGTCTGTCAGTAGATAAAGACGCTATATAGGTAGAGATTTCTTTGATAGAGAGGAACTTTTTTATCTGTTCTACTTTCCGTAGGTAGTTTTCTTTTTTCCTGTCCGTTATGATGGGAGAAAAGAAAGCAAACTTAAAAAGGAGGAGAAGTTTATGAATCAGTATCTTACAGGTGCAGCCATAAGGAAGCTGCGGGAACAAAGAAAGCTGACACAGGCAGAACTGGCAGAATGCTTAAAGGTGAGTGATAAAACAGTTTCCAAATGGGAAACGGGGAAAGGGTATCCGGATATCACCCTGCTAAATCCGATTGCGGAAGTGTTTCACATTTCCATTGCAGAGCTGTTGTCGGGTGATACTGTGACCAATACCAACATTGCGGCAAACGTGATTCATTCGGCATTCTATGTCTGTCCGGTTTGCGGCAATATTGTGCACAGTATGGGTGGGGCAGTTGTGAGCTGTCATGGTATTATACTTCCGCCCCTGGAAGCGGAAGCAGAAAATGAAGGTCATGAGATCTGTGTGCAAAGAACGGAGGATGAATACTTTGTTTCCATTTCCCACGAAATGACAAAGCAACACTATATTTCCTTTATGGCAGCCGTTTCTTCCGACAGAGTGCAGGTGGTGAAGCTGTATCCGGAAGAAAATGCAGAAGCAAGATTTCAGATTGCAGGCGTGAAAGATGTGTATGTTTATTGTAATAAGGACGGTTTGTTCAAAAAAAGAATCCACGGGAGCTGAAAAGCTCCTGTTTTTTCTTTTAGGGTGGCAAAAACGGAAAAAATAGAGTAAAATAATTGCATATGGCATCACAGGCGAAGCTGTGATAGAAAAAGAGGATACAAGATGAAATTAGAGCAATTACTGGATGGATTATCTTTTCAAATTCTGCAGGGAGCGGGGAGCCGGGAAGAAATCCTTAAGAAAGAGATTCCCGCGATTGTATTTGATAACCGTAAGGTCACAAAGGACTGTCTGTTTGTCTGCGTGAAGGGCATGAAATATGACAGCCATGAGCATCTGCCAGAGCTTGCGGAAGCAGGCGCAGGGGTGATTGTCGTGGAGCGGGAAATGACACTGCCCGATGCTCCTGATGTGACAGTGCTTCTGGTGGATTCTACCCGGTATGCCATGGCGTTTATGGCAGCAGCCTGGTACGGACATCCTGCAGAAAAGATGAAAATCATCGGTATTACCGGTACAAAAGGGAAAACCACAACCACCTATCTGGTAAAATCAATTCTTGAAAATGCCGGACATAAAGTAGGACTGGTGGGCACGATTGAGATCATCATCGGAGAAGAGCATATCCATGCGCAGAATACGACTCCGGAATCCTATGTGCTGCAGGAATACTTCAGCCGGATGGTAAAGGCAGGCTGTGATACGGTTGTCATGGAGGTTTCATCCCAGGCACTCATGCTGCACCGGACCCAGGGGTTTGTTTTTGATTACGGCATTTTTACGAATTTGGAGCCGGATCATATCGGAGAGGGCGAGCATAAAGATTTTGAGGAATATATGGCATGCAAGGGACTTTTGTTTAAACAGTGCAGGGTAGGTATTGTCAATGGGGATGATGATCACTGTGACAGGGTAATTTCCGGTCACACCTGTACCATAGAAAAATTTGGCATGGGTGAAAACAATGACCTACGCGCCACCAATCTGCATCTTGTAAAGAAACCGGGAGAACTGGGCGTGGCATTTAAAACCGTAGGGCTGCTTACGCTTGACGCAGAAGTGGCTACACCGGGTAAATTCAGTGTTTACAATGCTTTGACCGCTATGGCAATCTGCAGGCATTTTGGGGTATCCGATGAAAATATCAAAAAGGCACTTCTTGCTGCTAAGGTAAAGGGCAGGATCGAAATGGTAAAGGTATCCGATCAGTTTACCCTGCTGATTGACTATGCCCACAATGCCATGGCACTGGAAAGTCTGTTAAAATCCCTTCGGGAATATGAACCCAACAGGCTTGTCTGCGTGTTTGGCTGCGGGGGCAACCGCTCTAAGTTAAGAAGATATGAGATGGGAGAAGTCAGCGGAAAACTGGCGGATTTTACCATTATCACTTCTGACAACCCAAGATTTGAAGAGCCGCAGGCGATTATTGACGATATCAAGATTGGCATGGCAAAAACGAACGGAAAATACATAGAAATCTGTGACCGCAGGGAAGCCATAGCTTATGCCATTGATCATGGAGAGCCGGGAGACATCATTGTGCTTGCCGGAAAGGGACATGAGGATTATCAGGAGATCAAGGGGGTAAAATACCCTATGGACGAGAGAGACCTGATTGCCGGTATTTTAGAGGAACGGAATGGAAAAATACGCTGATATTATTATAGATATCGCACATGAAAAAGTGGATCGGCCCTTCCAGTACAGGATTCCTGAAGATATGCAGGGAAAAATCAGGGAAGGTATGTGCGTTAAGGTGCCCTTTGGGGCAGGCAATAAAATAAGAACCGGGTATGTAGTCGCCATCAAGGATAAGGCAGAATGGAACCGGGATAAAATAAAAGAAATTGCCGAAATTGTAGAGGGCAATGTGTCTGTGGAAGAAAAGCAGATGCTGCTTGCGGCATTTTTAAAACGCAACTATGGTTCCACCATGATTCAGGCCTTAAAGACCGTACTTCCTGTCAAACGGGAGATTAAATCCGTGGAAAAAAGAGCTGTCCGGCTGCTTGTATCCGAAGAGGAAGGAAGGGAAGCCCTGCTTACATTTGCAAAGAAAAAGCAGGTGGCCAAGGTAAGACTTCTGGAAGAGCTTTTGAAGACGCCGGAGCTTCCCTATTCCCTGATTACAGGAAAGCTGCATGTGGGAAGCGCTACCATGGAAGCTTTGAAGAAACAGGGCATCATTGAGATCATAGTGGAAAACAGTCTCAGAAATCCGGTTAAGGTAAAGGCAGGCAGGGATGACAGAAAGATTTTAAGCCCCGGACAGAAGGAAATCGTAGATACGGTTTTATCAGACTTTGACGAAGGAAAGAAAAAGACCTATCTGCTGCATGGGATTACCGGAAGCGGCAAAACGGAGGTCTATATGAATCTGATCGAAGGAATGATTCAAAGGGGGAAGCAGGCGATTGTACTGATTCCGGAGATCGCACTTACTTATCAGACACTGCTTCGGTTTTATACGCGGTTTAAAGACCGGGTGTCTGTCATGAACTCCACGCTTTCTGCAGGAGAAAAGTATGATCAGTGCGAACGGGCAAAAAGGGGAGAGATCGATGTGATGATCGGTCCCAGATCTGCCCTGTTTACCCCGTTTCAAAATATTGGGCTTATCATTATGGACGAGGAGCAGGAGAGCAGCTACAAAAGTGAAAATGCACCAAAATACCATGCCAGGGAAGTGGCAGAGGAAGTTGCAAGACTGCATGGGGGAAGCGTCCTGTTAGGCTCGGCAACCCCCTCCATGGAAGCGTACTACCGGGCAAAAAAGGGTGAATATACGTTGTTTACCTTAAAGGAAAGACTTACCGGCGGAACGCTGCCTAAAGTATACACGGTGGATCTGCGGGAAGAGTTGAAAAGCGGTAACCGTTCCGTATTCAGTGAGAAACTGAAAGAACTGATGGCGGACAGATTAAATAAGGGCGAACAGATCATGCTTTTTTTAAACCGCAGAGGCTATGCCGGGTTTATTTCCTGCAGATCCTGCGGGCATGTGATGAAGTGCCCCCACTGCGACGTTTCTCTTTCCGAACACAAGGGGAATAAACTGATCTGTCACTACTGCGGCTATACGACGGGCAGCGTAAAACTGTGTCCGGAATGCGGCTCCCCTTACATCATGGCATTTCGTGCGGGGACCCAGCAGATAGAAGAAAAGGTAAAGGAAATGTTTCCGCAGGCCAGGGTTCTTCGGATGGATGCGGACACTACCGGAAAAAAAGACAGTTACGATAGAATTCTGTCTTCCTTTTCTGACGGAGAGGCAGATGTACTCATCGGCACACAGATGATTGTGAAGGGACATGATTTTCCCAATGTGACTCTGATCGGGGTACTGGCAGCTGATCTGTCTCTGGCAGCAGGGGATTACAGGGCATCCGAGAGGACCTTCTGCCTTCTCACGCAGGCCGTGGGAAGAGCCGGCAGGGGACAAATACCCGGTGAAGCAGTGATTCAGACTTACCAGCCTGAGCATTATAGTATTGTCCATGCCGCCAACCAGGATTACGAAGGCTTTTATGAAGAAGAGATCCTTTACCGGGAGATGCTTCGGTATCCGCCGGCATGTCATATGATGGCGGTTCAGATTTTTGCGGACCGGGAAGAAAACGGAGAGAAACTGGCAGATTTGCTTACAAAGACCGCAAAGAAGTATGTGGATGTTTCGGAAAGTCTGGACAGGCGTCTGCTTGTGATCGGGCCTGCACCTGCCGGAATCGGAAAACTTCATGATATTTTTAGATTTGTGTTCTATGTAAAATATGAAAAGTATGATAAACTGGTAGAGATTAAAGATGCGTTAGAGGAACAGGTACAGAATATGCAGCTGAAAAATGAAAGCATGCAGATAGATTTTGATCCTGTAAATGCTTTTTGACAAGAGGAAGGAGCTTATAGATGGCATTAAGAAAGATAAGAGAAATCGGAGACGATATTCTGAACAAGACGTGCAAAGAAGTAACGGATATGACACCCAGGACCAGAGAGCTGATTGAGGATATGCTGGAAACCATGTACGAGGCCAATGGTGTAGGGCTTGCAGCTCCCCAGGTTGGCATTTTAAAAAGAATCGTAGTCATCGATACCACCGGAGAAGATCCCCATATCCTGATCAATCCCCGCATCGTGGAACAGAGCGGAGAGCAGACCGGACAGGAAGGGTGCTTAAGTGTACCCGGGAAATGCGGCGTGGTAACCAGACCCAATTATGTAAAAGCAGTGGCGTTAAATGAGAATATGCAGCCCATTGAGGTGGAGGGCACAGAACTTCTGGCAAGAGCCATCTGTCACGAACTGGATCACCTTGACGGTCATTTATATGTGGAAAAGGTAGAAGGTGACCTTCAGAATATGGAAATAGAAGAGGAATAAAGAATGAAAGTTGTTTTTATGGGTACACCTGATTTTGCGGTAGGTGCGCTGAAAGCCCTGATTGACGCCGGACATGAGATTGTGGCGGTTGTTACCCAGCCGGATAAATGCAAGGGCAGAAGTGATAAACTGACCTTCTCCCCGGTGAAGGAATGTGCGGTGGCATATGAGATTCCGGTATTGCAGCCGGAGAGGATCAAACGGGAAGAGTCTGTGGAAGAACTGAAGAAATATCCGGCTGACGTTTTCGTGGTTGCAGCCTTCGGTCAGATTTTATCAAAAGAGATTCTGGACATGCCAAAGTACGGATGTATCAATATCCACGCTTCCCTGCTTCCAAAGTACAGGGGGTCCAGTCCCATACAGTGGGCTGTAATCAACGGAGAGAAAGAAACCGGCGTGACCATCATGCAGATGAGTGAAGGACTCGATACCGGGGATATTCTGTATCAGAAAAAACTGACGCTGTCGGAAAAGGAAACCGGCGAATCGCTGTTTGACAGGTTATCTGTTCTCGGCGCAGAAGCAATCGTGGAGGCATTGCCTTTACTGGAAGCCGGCAGGCTTACTCCCGTACCGCAAAAGGAGGAAGAGGCGACCGGAACCAGAATGCTTACGAAAGCCATGGGGAAGATTGACTGGAGCCGCAGCGCAGTGGAAACGGAGAGGCTCATAAGAGGCCTGAATTCCTGGCCCAGTGCATATACTTATATGGATGGAAAGCAGTTAAAAATCTGGGAAGCGGATGCGGAAGACTCTTTCACGACCGGCAGCAAGCCGGGGACGATTGTTAAGGTGGAAAAGGACCGGTTTGCCGTAGAGTGCGGGGAAGGAATTCTGTGGATAAAGAGCCTGCAGTTAGAGGGCAAAAAGAGAATGGATACAAAGACCTTTTTGCTGGGGAACCATATGGAGCCCGGTAAAATGTTTTCATAACGCCGGATGAATGTTTAGACAAAGGAAAGGGAGTGTATATTATGCCATATTATTACTATTGGGATCCTACTTATTTACTTGTGATTATCGGTGCAGTGATCTGCCTTTTGGCAAGTGCCAATGTGGATGCGACCATGAGTAAGTACAAGAAACTTCGGAATGCAAGAAATATGACAGGTGCAGAGGTGGCACAGCGAATTTTAGAGGCGAGTGGTATTTATGATGTGACAGTGGAGTGTCTGGACTCCCACAGTGGGGATCATTACGATCCCAGAACGAAGACGGTCAGACTTTCCTATGACAATTACCATTATCCGACTGTTACGGCGGCTGCAGTAGCTGCTCACGAGTGTGGGCATGCCGTACAGGATAATGAAGACTATGTACCCTTAAGGGTTCGTTCCACACTGGTGCCCGTAGCCAATTTCGGAAGCCGGTTCGGTATCCCGGTGATCATTCTGGGAATGCTGTTAAGCTTTAACAGTGTCCTGATCCAGATTGGTATCTGGATGTTTGCTCTTGGGGTTTTGTTCCAGTTTGTGACGCTTCCTGTAGAGTTCAATGCTTCCGGGCGGGCAATGGAGACCATAAGCCGCATCGGCATACTGGGCAGTGAAGAAGAAAAGGGCGCCAAGAAGGTTTTATTTGCCGCTGCACTTACTTATGTTGCTGCCGCTGCATCATCGTTTTTGCAGCTTCTCAGACTGGTATTGATCAGCAAGAATAAGGATTAAACATATGGCGGAAAACACAAGAGAACTGGTGCTTAATATGCTGCTTTCCATAGAGCGGGAAGAAGCATATTCCCATCTTCTGATTAAAGATGTACTGGAAAAGTACGATTATCTGTCCGGACAGGATAAGGCTTTCATGAAAAGGCTGTTTGAGGGAACGATTGAGCGGCGGATAGAAATTGATTACGATATCAATCAGTTTGCCAGCATACCGGTAAAGAAAATGAAGCCCTTTATCCGGAATCTTCTTCGTATGAGTGCTTATCAGATTCTGTTTATGGACGGCATTCCTGATTTTGCCGCCATAAATGAGGCGGTAAAGCTTGCGGACAGACATAAATTTCATAACCTGAAGGGCTTTGTCAACGGGGTACTGCGAAAACTCTCTGCAGGGAAAGACTCGTTAATGCGGCCGGACAGGGAAAAGAATCCGGAGGAGTATCTGTCCATCACGTATTCCATGCCCGAATGGATCGTAAGGCATTTTTTAAAGGAATATTCTGTGCAAAGAACCGAAGCGATTCTCAAAAGTTTTCTGAATGTAAGACCGGTCACGTTCCGGTTTCGTGCAAAAGTTTCCTTAAAAGAGCGGGAAGACTGGATTCGGCAGGTGGAAGAAAAAGGTTGCATTGTTTGCAGACATCCCTTTTATGAACAGGCATATTATCTGAAAAACTGTGAAAATGTAACGCATCTCCCCGGATTTCGGGAAGGTGTGTTTACCCTGCAGGATGTAAGCAGTATGGCGGCTGTAGCTGCAGCCGGAATCCGTCCGGGGGATACGGTCATGGATGTCTGTGCCGCACCGGGCGGAAAAACCATTCTTGCGTCGGAATATGCAGGAAAAGACGGACACGTGTATGCGGGGGATATCAGCCCGGGAAAGGTTTCCCTGATTGAAGAATACAAAGAACGCATGGGTGCTTTTCAGGTGACCGCTAAGGTATGGGATGCCACAAAGTTTGATGAGAGTATGGCTTCGGCAGCAGATGTTGTGATTGCAGATGTACCCTGCAGCGGACTGGGTGTCATGGGCAGAAAACGAGATATTAAATACAGGCAGAAGGAAGAACACCTGCGGGAAATTTGCGCACTGCAGAAGGCAATTGTCCAAAATGCCGTCCGTTATGTGAAGCCGGGCGGTATATTCCTGTACAGCACATGTACCATCAACCGGGAAGAAAATGAGAAGATGGCGGAATGGCTCGAAAGAGAGCAGGGGATGATACCGGTGTCTGTTGCCGGAGAAATGAAAGCATTTCCGGGAGCGGTAACGGCAGAAAAGGGATATGTGCAGCTGATGCCGGATACGGACGATACGGATGGGTTCTTTTTTGCAAAATTCAGGAAAGAATGAGATGGAAATGACAGAGAAAAAAGATATCAAATCCATGCCTTATGATATTCTTTCAAAAGAGATGGAGAATATGGGGGTCAAAAAATTCAGAACCGCCCAGCTTTACGACTGGATGCATGTCAAGCTGTCCAGGGGCTTTTCTGAGATGACCAATCTGCCGAAAGAGTTTCAAAAAAGGTGTGAAGAGGTTTATACTTATACGGCGCTGACACCTGTGGAGGTACAGGAGTCCAAAATTGACGGAACTAAGAAATTCTTATTTGGCCTTTCGGACGGCAATGTGGTAGAAAGTGTCTGGATGAAATATAAACACGGAAATTCCGTCTGTATCTCTTCACAGGTGGGATGCAGAATGGGATGCCGGTTCTGCGCGTCCACACTGGACGGCCTGGAGAGAAATCTGACGCCGGGAGAGATGCTGGATCAGATTTATGCCATTACCCGTATCACGGGAGAGCGTGTTTCCAATGTGGTGGTGATGGGAACGGGAGAGCCTCTTGACAACTACGACAATCTGCTTGTTTTCTTAAAGATGCTTACCGATGAACACGGACTCAATATCAGCCAGCGGAATGTAACGGTATCGACCTGCGGTCTGGTGCCCATGATGCGGAAACTGGCAGATGAAAAACTGCAGATTACACTGGCACTGTCCCTGCATGCGGTAACGGATGAAAAAAGAAGGGAGTTAATGCCTGTGGCCAACCGGTATTCCATTGCGGAGCTGATGGAGGCCTGTGATTATTATTTTGCAAAGACAGGAAGAAGAATCTCCTTTGAATACAGTCTGGTAGGCGGTGTCAATGACACTGACGAAGACGCGCAGGGACTGATTGCCCTTGCGGGAAAACGAAACTGCCACATTAATCTCATTCCGGTCAATCCCATCAGGGAGAGAGATTATGTGCAGTCGGAAAAGAAACGTATTTATGCATTTCAGCAAAAGCTGGAAAAAAACAGGATCAACGTGACCATAAGAAGGGAAATGGGACGGGATATTGACGGTGCCTGCGGACAGCTTCGGAGAAAGAAAATGCAGGAAAAGGAACTTAACGACAAAAGCAGCGGATGAACCGCTGCTTTTTGGTTACAGTGCCCATAGAGTGGGAATACTATACTTGTTCTTTTGGGGCTTTTGTGATATTATGTATGGGATTATTCTATTTTTACAGATATATGAGGGCACACAAGGAGGCAGAGGAGTGTTAACGACATTTTCCAAAACCGATATTGGAAGAAAGAGAAAAATCAACCAGGATTATGTATATGCGTCGGCACAACCGGTTGGAAGACTTCCCGATCTGTTTATTGTGGCAGACGGTATGGGCGGACATAATGCGGGAGACTATGCTTCCAAAAATACAGTAGAGACGATTGTAAAAGAATTGGAAGCTTCCAAAGAAGAGGATGATCCGAAACGGATTCTGGAGGAAGCCATTCAGAAAGCCAATCATCATATTATACAGCAGGCGAGAGAAAGCAGTGAGTTAAACGGCATGGGTACTACGGTGGTTGCGGCAACCTGCATGAATGATGAACTTCTGGTTGCCAATGTGGGCGACAGCAGGCTTTATGTGATGGGAGATACTATCAGACAGATTACGGTAGACCATTCGCTGGTGGAAGAAATGATCCGTATGGGAGGGCTTGCAAGATCGGAAGCCAGAAACCATCCGAAAAAGAATATTATCACCAGAGCCATCGGCGCTCTGGATACGGTCAAGGTTGACTTCTTTGATGTGAAACTGAAAAAAGGGGATATCATTCTGCTTTGTTCCGACGGACTGACCAACATGCTTGAAGATGAAGAAATTGAAAGGATTCTGAAGAGACCGGAAAGTATTCAGGAGAAAACAGAACAGTTAGTGGATGCAGCGAATGAAAACGGCGGAAAAGACAATATTGCTGTCATCCTGATAGAACCATTTGCAGAGAGTTAAGGAGTTAAGCATGATAAAGATTGGAATGATGATAGGAGACCGCTACGAGATACTGGAAAAGATCGGTACCGGCGGCATGTCCGATGTTTATAAAGCGAAATGTCATAAACTGAATCGTTTTGTTGCGGTGAAGGTATTGAAACAGGAATTTTCGGAAAATGCTAATTTTGTTTCCAAATTCCGTGTGGAGGCACAGGCGGCAGCAGGCCTTATGCATCCCAATATTGTAAATGTTTATGATGTAGGGGAAGAAAACGGTATCTATTACATTGTAATGGAACTGGTAGACGGCATTACCCTGAAAAAATATATTGAGAAAAAAGTCAATCTTTCTTATAAAGAAGCGGTGAGCATTGCCATACAGGTCTGCATGGGAATCGAAGCGGCACACAACAATCATATTATTCACAGGGATATTAAACCGCAGAACATTATTATTTCCAAGGAAGGCAAGGTAAAAGTCACTGATTTCGGAATTGCCAAGGCAGCAACCAGTAATACCATCACCTCCAATGTGATGGGGTCGGTACATTATACGTCGCCTGAGCAGGCAAGAGGCGGGTTCAGTGATGAAAAGAGTGATGTTTATTCACTGGGTATTACTCTGTTTGAAATGCTGACCGGCAGAGTGCCTTTTAACGGTGAGACAACAGTGGCAATTGCCATCAAGCATATTCAGGAGCCCATGCCGTCTCCCAGAGAATGGGCACCGGATGTTCCTGTCAGTGTGGAACAGATTGTTTTGAAATGCTGTCAGAAGAGCCCGGACAGAAGATATCAGTCCATGGCAGAACTGATTGATGATCTGAAAAAGTCATTGCTGTACCCGGATGATGATTTCGTAGTCATGCGGGATCCGGATGCGGAGGGTGCCACCAGAGGCGTCACGGAAAATGAGATGGTACAGATCAAAAGACAGGCGGAACACAGAGATTATGCCGAGGAAAACATGCGGCTTAAAAGTGATACCATACCTCCCGAGTCGGATGAGTACCCGGAAGAGGAATACGAAGAGGAAATGAATCCCAAGGTAGAGAGGATAACAACGATTCTTACCGTGGTGGCAGGTCTGGTTATCTGCTGCGTGATTATTTTCTTTGTGGGTAAAATCACCAATATGTTTGGTTTCGGTACCGATAAGAAGCCCGGTGTGGAAAGCAGCGAAACATCTGATAATGTGGTGATCATGATTGCGGTCAGCGGCAAAACCATGGGAGAGGTACAGAGTGCGCTGCGGGATATGGGCCTTGTGACGGAGCTTACTTATGCGGAATCTGAGGTTTATGATAAAAATATTGTGATCAGTGCGGATGTGGAAGAGGGTACACCGCTTGCAAAAGGCAGTAAAGTGATACTTACCGTCAGCACGGGCACGGAAGGAATGGAAGTACCCCAGGTAGCGGGGCTGTCTTTTGAAGAAGCACAGAAAGAGCTGCGTGCTGCAGGCTTTGAAGTCAAAAAGACGGAAGGCTTCAGTTCCAATGTGGAGAAGGGCTATGTGATTACCCAGTCCCCAGCAGCAGGCGAAAAGGCGCCCAAGGGCAGCGAAGTTACTGTCAAAGTCAGCAGAGGACCGGAAGATTACTCAGTAAAGGTGCCCAATCTGCTGGGACTTGCGGAGGATGAAGCGGTTGCCAAGATTATTGAGGCAGGTCTTACGGTAGGTACTACATCCTATATCAGTTCCAACGAATACATGGAAGGACTCGTATGTTATCAGAGCTATTCCATTGATTCCCATGTGGAACCGGGAACAGCCATTGACATCAAAGTAAGTACGGGGGCAGAGACCATCACTTATCGTTACAATGCCAGCATCGAGGCACCGACGAAAGAAGAAGCACCGGATTATGTGCCGGGCACTACGGTAGGTGTTACCCTGGTAGTGGAAGACGGCAAAAAGATTTATGATACCGCTAATGCGACTTTTCCTCTGGCATTGAATTTCCATGGACTGACATCGCCGAGAGGAACCATCACCTTCTCCTATACCGTGACCACCGAAAGCCAGACGGTCACCAATGAGTCAGGAGAAACCACAGTCATTCCGGGTACGATTGAAAACAGATCCTTTACCCGTGAGGTAGAATTTGAACGGGAATAGCGGAAAGTAAATATGCAGGGAAAAATAATCAAAGGGATTGCGGGATTTTATTATGTCTGCCCGACGGATCCCTCATCGGATAGAGACAGCTTATATGAATGTAAGGCAAAAGGGATTTTCAGGAAGGATCAGACGAAGCCTCTGGTGGGGGACGACGTGGAAATGGAAATCCTGGACGAAGAAAAGAAATTAGGAAATATCAGGCAGATCCTGCCCCGCAGGAATTCCCTGATAAGACCGGCAGTGGCGAATGTAGATCAGGCACTCGTTATTTTTGCTACCCGTAAGCCGGCACCTAACTTTAATCTGCTGGACAGATTTCTAATCATGATGGCCCGGCAGAACCTTCCCTGCATTATCTGTTTTAACAAACAGGATATTGCAACCGTAGCAGAACAGGAGGAATTGTCATCCATTTATGAAAACTGCGGATGCAGAGTGGTATTTACCAGTACCTTCACGGAAGAGGGCATGCAGAAACTCTCTCAGCTTCTTAAGGGCAGGACGACAACAGTGGCCGGTCCCAGCGGCGTGGGAAAATCTTCTCTGGTAAATGCCCTCAATGGAAACAGCTGTATGGAGACCGGGGAAATCAGTGAGAAGATTGACCGTGGGAAGCATACCACCAGACATGCGGAGCTTCTTAAGATCGGTCAGGATACTTATATTGTAGATACCCCTGGCTTCAGTTCCCTGACGGTTGGAGATCTTTCCAAAGAAGAACTGAAAAACTATTATACTGAGTTTTCTCCTTTTGAGGAGAAATGCAGATTTCGCGGATGTATGCATATCAGCGAACCGGAGTGCGGGGTAAAGCAGGCTCTGCAGGATGGTAAAATAAACCGCATGCGTTACGAAAATTACATACAGATTTATGAGGAATTAAAAAACATAAAAAAGTGGAAGTGATAAAAGGGACTTCCCTTTTTCGCCTTTTTGGTATATAATACCACATATCATCTATGGATGATCTGTTATTTTCTACATATATCATGAACAATCCCAGATATCAAAATGAATAAGTACGACGCACAAGGTCTCCGGACTGTGAAAGGAGTATAAATTTAATATGAGAGAGAAGTATGAATCACTGGCTCTTGCACAATTAAAAGAGCTTGCAAAAGTCAGGGGAATTAAAGGGGTTTCTGCCATGAAAAAATCCGATGTGGTAGAGGCTATGCTTGCACTTGATGAGAAAGAAAAAGCAGAAAAAGCACTTAAGCCGGAAAAAGCAGACCGCACAGAGAGAACAGAACGGGCAGAAAAGACGGATCGTGCAGAGAGAGCAGAAAAGACGGATCGTGCAGAGAGAGCAGAAAAAACAGAACGTGCAGAGAGAGCAGAGAAAGCAGAACGGACAGAGAGAGCAGAAAAAACAGAACGGACAGAGAGAGCAGAGAAAGCAGAACGTGCAGAGAAAGCAGAAAAAACAGAACGTGCAGAGAGTCAGGACAGAATGGAGAAAACGGAAAAGCCTGACCGGAATGCCGTGTATGATGCCAATTATTTCCCGGCTGATTTAGACAGCGGACAGGAAGCCAACGGTATCTTAGAGGTTATGCCCGACGGTTACGGGTTTATCAGAAGCGAGAATTATATGCCGGGGGATCATGACGTCTATGTGGCACCAAGTCAGATCAGACGATTTGGTTTAAAGACCGGAGATATTCTGGTAGGAAATAAAAGAACCAAGACCCAGCAGGAAAAGTTCAGCGCACTGTTATATATCAAATCGGTAAACGGGTTTACCGTGGAAGAGACTTTGAAGAGACGTAACTTTGAAGATATGACACCGATTTTCCCGGATGAACGGATTAAACTGGAAGTACCAGGAGCAGGTGTGGCAATGCGTGTCATGGATCTGGTGTGTCCCATTGGCAAAGGACAGAGAGGAATGATTGTTTCACCTCCCAAGGCAGGTAAGACGACACTTTTAAAGCAGGTGGCCAAATCCATTTTAAAAAATGAGCCGGACATGCACATGCTGATTCTTCTGATTGATGAGCGGCCCGAGGAAGTAACGGATATTAAAGAAGCAATTGAAGGTCCCAATGTGGAAGTGATTTATTCCACATTTGACGAATTGCCTGAGCATCATAAGCGTGTATCGGAAATGGTGATCGAACGTGCCAAAAGGCTTGTGGAGCACGGTATGGATGTAGTCATTCTGTTAGACAGTATCACACGTCTCACCAGAGCCTATAATCTGGTGGTGGCTCCCAGCGGACGTACGCTTTCCGGTGGTCTGGATCCGGCAGCCCTGCACATGCCTAAACGGTTTTTCGGTGCTGCCCGCAATTTAAGAAACGGCGGCAGTCTGACCATTCTTGCGACGGCACTTGTGGAGACCGGTTCCAAAATGGATGATGTGGTTTATGAAGAGTTTAAGGGTACCGGCAACATGGAAATGGTTCTTGACAGAAAACTCTCCGAAAAGAGAATTTTCCCGGCCATTGATCTGCAGAAATCCAGTACCAGAAGAGAGGATCTGCTGCTGAATGCGGATGAACTGGAAGCGATTAACAGTATGCGAAAAGCTTTAAACGGTATGAAAGCGGATGAAGCTGCTGATCGAATTTTAGACAGGTTTGCCCAGACAAAAAACAATAATGAGTTTGTAAATTTGGCAAAAAAAATGAAGTTTGTATAAAAAAGACTTGCAAAGGAAGTCTTTACATGGTACACTTATTTCGCTGTTTGTGGTTGCATAGGCAGTGCGGATGAGAACAGAACAAATTTACTTTAATTATAGAGAGGTGAAAAAGATGAAAGAAGGAATCCATCCCCAGTATTATCAGGCAACCGTTACCTGCAACTGTGGAAACACATTCGTAACCGGTTCCACCAAACCTGAAATCCACGTAGAAGTTTGCTCTAAGTGCCATTCATTCTACACAGGTCAGCAGAAATCTGCAAGAACTGACGGACGTATTGATAAGTTCAATAAGAAGTACGGCGTGGAAAGCAAATAGTTTTTCCGAGAATAAGATTTCTAAAAGGTTGAGGTGCATATCTCAACCTTTTATGGTATATAAGTATGAAAATACCAGGGTGGCAGTGAGTAATAAGGAGCAGGGATAACAATATGGCAAAGAAGAAACATAGCCACTATTCCGGTATCGGCGGACAGGCCGTACTGGAAGGTGTTATGATGAAAAATAAAGAAAAGTATGCGGTGGCAGTCCGCAAACCCAATGGTGAGATTGCAGTAGAACTGGAAAATCACCAGGATATCGGCGGAAAGGGCGGATTTAAGAATCTACCGTTTATTAGAGGGATTTTTAATTTCGTTGATTCCATGGTTCTGGGTACCAAGTGCCTGAATTATTCGGCAGAGTTTTATGAGGATGAAGAAGAGGAAGAGACCAAATTTGATAAGTTTTTAAATAAAATTACCGGTGGCAAAGCAGAAAAAGTACTGTCTGCAATCGTGGTCATCTTTTCCGTGATTCTGGCAGTCGGGATCTTTATCGTCCTGCCTTACTGGATTACCTCATTTTTTAAATCCTATATTCGCAGCAATGTTTTGATGACGATTATTGAAGGGTGTATCCGTATCCTGATCTTTCTTCTTTATGTGGTAGGCATTTCCGCCATGAAGGATATCAAGAGACTTTATATGTATCATGGTGCGGAACATAAATGCATCAATTGTATTGAAAGAGGAAAGCCG
>JBJFCA010000085.1:0-4149 GCA_051888725.1 Lachnospiraceae bacterium | reverse complement strand
TTTTACAGAATATATACTTCTACGGTTGGGATAATAATAAGATTGGGATAACTGTAATGCGTGAAATATTGAAATCCAATTGTCTTGTCATCAGCCGAAAAGGGAAAGTGCTTGGTGTGGGAAAATTAGATAATATTGAACCGATTACGGAGCTCATTGACGAACACGTGGGCGGATTTATTGATCCGATGCTGAATGAGAGACTTTTGGGCGTGCTTTCCACAAAAGAAAATGTAAACCTGGAGACTCTCGGCTTCGAAAAGACAGATCCGAAAAAATATCAGGCTATGGTCACCCCCATTGAAATTGCCGGGGAGAGGCTGGGAACGCTTCTGTTTTACAAATGTAACGAGCAGTACGAAATAGACGATATTATCCTGTGCGAATACGGAACCACGGTGGTGGGGCTGGAGATGCTTCGTGCGGTCAATGAGGAAAGCGCCGAAGAAAGCAGGAAACAGGCGGTGGTAAAATCTGCCATATCCACTCTTTCTTTTTCAGAGATGGAAGCCATTATTCATATTTTTGATGAACTGGATGGCATGGAGGGCATTCTTGTGGCAAGCAAGATTGCGGACAGGGTAGGAATTACCCGTTCCGTCATTGTAAATGCACTCAGAAAATTTGAAAGTGCCGGCGTCATTGAGTCGAGGTCTTCCGGCATGAAGGGAACCTATATTAAAGTGCTCAATGATGTGGTCTTTGATGAGATTGCAGAGCTTAAGAAAATGAATCAAAAGTAAGATAATAATTTTGTAAAAAGGATTTTACAAAACGGGAAACAAACGGACTTGTACTTCATGGAAGGAGAGTCCGTTTTTTGTATCGCTATTTACTGTAAAAAACTTGTTTTTTTATGTCGGTTTATATATAATTGTAAGAGTATAAGTTTGTCAAACGAAAGGAGTTTACGGATGATCAATACGAATGTTTTTGATTATGTGAATGTGCTTGACAAAGCTGCTGATGCAGCGTGGATGAGAAACAATGCCATTGCGAACAATATTGCAAACGCAACGACACCGGGGTATAAGAGGCAGGACGTAGCGTTTGAATCCGAACTTGCAAAGGCACTGGGCAGAAGCAGTAACACCGCCAATATGGACCAGAGGGTGGCAAATATTAATTTAAAGAACTTAAATCCCAAATCCTATACGGATCTGGAAGGATATTCCTATAGACTGGACGGCAACAATGTGGATATTGAGACGGAAAATGTAATGTCTGTGGAAAATCAGTTAAAGTATATGTATCTGATGGAGGGCATCAACCAGGAGTTTGCCAATCTGCAGGGCGTCATGAAATAATGACACGATAGGAAAGGGTAGGTTTACTTATGAGTATGTTTACGGCGTTTAATATCAATGCATCCGGACTTACGGCACAGAGATACCGTATGGACATTATTTCAGAGAACGTAGCGAATGCAAATACCACAAGGACTGCTGACGGTACACCGTACCGCAGAAAGGTGGTTACGTTTGAGGAAAAAGGTGCAGGATCTGAGAAATTCGGTGCGGTTTTCAACAAAGCCAGAAAGAATTATGTGGGAAACGGCGTTAAGGTGGATGCAGTGACAGAAGACACCTGGACGGAGATGAATAAAGTTTATGATCCCTCCCATCCCGATGCGGACGAGAATGGGTATGTGACATATCCCAATGTAAATATTATTACGGAAATGACGAATTTGATTGATGCAAGCCGTGCGTATGAAGCCAACTCCACCGCATTCAATGCCAGCAAATCCATGGCACAGCAGGCACTGAATATGGGAAAATCATAATGGCCTTATGAAATAGAAAGGGATTGAAGTTATGGATATTTCAAGTACTTTGGCTGCGGTCAATTCTACAGGTATTGCACAGAAAGCCGCATCCATCGGATTAAATTCATCAACGGGAATGATAGGCAAGGTGCGTTCAGAGGACTCGCTGTCTGCTGACGGCACCATGTTCGATGCACTTCTGAATTCGGCAATTGACAATATCAAAACTACGAACAGTTATCTTTCGGAAGCAGAGAATGAGAAAATCAAATTTGCACTGGGAGAGACGGAGAATACCCATGATCTGATGATTGCCATGTATAAGGCTTCCACGGCAAGACAGTATACGGTTGCCGTAAGGGACAAGCTTTTAGAGGCTTACAAAGAGATTATGAATATTCAGATGTAGTTACGGTGGCTAAGGAGACATAAACATGCCGGATAGAATAAAAAAGATTTTAGATAAAATACTGGCGTGGTGGAACAAATTCACTACGAAACAAAAGACCGCCATCGTGGGGATTACGGCTGCCGTGGTTTTTACCTTTGCGATACTGATCTGGGTGTTTGCAAGACCGCAGTATACCCAGTTCCAGCAGTGCAGTACGACTGCGGAGGCTTCTGAAGTGATTGAGATTCTGGAAAGCAACGGTATTGCTTACAAGACATCTACCGACGGACTGAAAATTCAGGTAAGCAGCAGTCAGCTTTCCTCGGCTAACCTGGCTCTGGGAGCAGCCGGCTATGTGCCGGATGATTACACGATTGATGAGGCTCTTTCCGGAGGCTTTTCTTCTTCCCAGTCGGATATCCAGAAGAAATACGTAAATTATCTGGAAAAGCAGCTTGTTAAGGATATCAGTAACATTGAGTCAGTCAAAGGCGTGACGGTCAAGCTGAATATTCCGGACAATACAGGTACCCTGATTGCAACAGAACAGGAAGCTTCTGCGTGGATTCAGCTGTCCTTAAAGGACAAGTTTACCCAGGAACAGGCCCTCACGGTGGCAAGAGCGGTTGCCACGGCACTGGGCAATACCTCCACGGCCAATATTACCATTACGGACACCAACGCCAATCTGCTTTTCTCGGGAGAAGAGGACTATACTACAGCAGGAATAGCCGGCAATATGCTGGAGCTGCGTTCCCAGGCAGAAAGTCTGGTTGGTTCGGAAGTGAAAAAGGTCATGGTAGGCTCCAGACAGTTTGACATGGTGGAAGTGGCCTGCAGACTGGATATTGATTTTGCGGAGTATCAGAAGACGGTACACGAGTATTACGCCAACAGCGGAAGAGAAGAAGGTATGCTTTCCCACAGGGAAATCTCTGAAGAGAACAATTCTTCCGGCAGTGGCGGGATTCCGGGAACGGATTCCAACAATGAGACTACATATCAGTATCAGGACGGGACGGATTCTGAAAGCTCCTCAGAATACAAGTCAGAGGACTTTCTGCCAAACGAAAGCTTAAGCGTACAGAATCTTCCGGCCGGTGTGATTAATTATGCCAATTCCAGCCTTTCCCTGACAGCGATTTCCTATCGTGTTGTCAAGGAAGAAGATGCAAAGAACCAGGGACTTTTAGATGGCATTACCTGGGAACAGTATAAGGCAACCAATGATACTTATACCAAGATGGATCTGGATGAGGACTTTTACAGCCTGGTATCTACGGCAACAGGTATTCCGGTAGAAAGTATTACGATTATTGCTTATGAAGTACCCCAGTTTATCGACAAAGAAGGTGCTTCACAGGAACAGATAAGCATATGGATATCTGTGATCCTGATTCTGCTGATTCTTGGTATTCTTGCATTTGTTATCATCAGAAGCATGATGTCCGGCAAGGAAGTACAGAAGGAAGAAGAGCTTTCTGTTGAGTCCCTGCTGCAGTCCACACCGGATAGCGAGCTGGAGGACATCGAAGTAGAATCCAAGTCAGATACACGAAAGATGATTGAGAAATTTGTGGATGAAAATCCGGAAGCAGCAGCCAATCTTTTGCGTAACTGGCTGAATGAAGACTGGGGGTAACGGTATGCCAAAAATCAGTGATGAAAAAATGAGCGGACTACAGAAAGCGGCAGTTCTTTTGATCACTTTGGGACCGGAACGATCAGCCGGTATTTTCAAGCATCTGAAAGAAGAAGAAATTGAAGAACTGACACTGGAGATTGCCAATACCAGAAGTGTAACCCCACAGGCCAAGGAAGATGTGGTAAATGAGTTTTATGAACTCTGTCTTGCCCAGCAGTATATTGCCGAAGGCGGTATTTCCTATGCGAAGGAACTTCTGGAACATGCACTGGGGAATGATAAGGCTGTGGAGATTATCGGCAAGCTGACGGCATCCCTGCAGGTAAAGCCTTTCGAATTTATCAG
>JBJFCA010000084.1:0-4172 GCA_051888725.1 Lachnospiraceae bacterium | reverse complement strand
GACAGAACGGCTGGATGTCTGCAAATGACATAAGGGAACTGGAGAACCTTGACCGTATCCCTGCTGAACTTGGCGGGGATTTATATCTTATCAACGGAAATATGACAAAGCTGGAGGATGCGGGTATCTTCGCAGCCGATGGCACAAAAAATGGAGAGGAGGATTCCGATGAGGGACAAGAAGAAGTTCTGGAACTGGAAGAACAGGAAAGTTCTGAACCAGGAAACAAACGAAGAAATCGTAGAACGAACACTTGAGTTATATGGCACCATTGCCGAGGAGAGCTGGTTCGATGACGATTTTACACCTCAGATGTTCAAGGATGAATTGAATGCCGGAAGTGGTGACATTACGGTATGGATTAATTCTCCGGGAGGTGACTGTGTGGCGGCTGCACAGATTTACAATATGCTCGCAAATTACAAGGGGAATGTCACAGTCAAGATTGACGGCATCGCAGCTTCGGCCGCATCCGTGATTGCTATGGCAGGAAATACAGTTTTAATGTCCCCGGTATCCATGATGATGATTCATAACCCTGCAACGATGGCATTCGGTGACCATATCGAGATGGCAAAGGCTATCGAGATGCTTGAGGGGGTTAAGGATTCCATTATCAATGCCTATGCGTTAAAGACCGGGATGTCGAGAGCGAAGTTATCCCGCCTTATGGATGCAGAAACATGGATGGATGCCACAAAGGCCGTGGAACTCGGCTTTGCTGATGACATTATCACAAGAAATGCTTTTCCTGAAAAGGAAGAGGACGAAGATGAGGATGAGCCAAAGGAAGGCGAAACCGACAAAGATGAAAGCACCGAAGAGGATGAGAAAAAGAAATCATCCAATTCAGTGCTTTTTTCACGCAAGGCGGTAAACAATGCACTTCTTAACAAGTTGGAAGAGCATTACAAAAAGCCGGGCATTAGTGTAACCAAGCAGGCAGAAATCCCTGCTGTAACCAAAACGGATGGTGTATCTGCAAATGAAATCAGAAACCGTCTGGAACTGATCAAAAAGTATATTTAAGGAGGAACTCGAACATGAGAGTACAGGAATTAATTGAGAAGAGAGCAAAGGTGTGGGAAACAGCAAAGAACTTTGTGGATACCCACGAAGACAAGAACGGTAATCTTTCTGCCGAGGATAAGGAAACCTACAGTAGAATGGAGGCTGAAATCGAGGAACTTACCAATTCCATCGAAAGACAGCAGAGAGCCGAGAGAAGGGAGCAGGAACTTTCCAAGCCTGTAAATTCCCCGATTACTGGCAAGCCTTATAAGGATGAGCCACAGGGAGAAGTAAAGACGGGACGCGCATCTGATGAGTATAAGAAGGCTATGCTTACAGCACTCCGTTCCAACTTCAGACAGGTATCCAATGTCCTTCAGGAAGGTGTGGATGCAGATGGCGGTTATCTTGTGCCGGAAGAGTACGACCACAGACTTATCGATGTGCTTACAGAGGAGAATATCATGCGTGGTATTGCCACAAAGATTACCACTTCCGGGGAGCATAAGATTAACATCGCAGCCACAAAGCCAGCGGCAGCATGGATTGAGGAAGGTGGGGCATTGTCTTTCGGTGATGCAACATTTGACCAGAAGATTCTTGATGCCCACAAACTCCATGTGGCAATCAAGATTACGGAAGAGTTGCTGTATGACAATGCATTCGGTCTTGAGAATTACATCATTACAGAATTTGGTAAGGCACTTGCAAATGCAGAAGAGGATGCATTCCTGAATGGTGATGGTGTCGGAAAGCCTACTGGTATCTTTGACAAGACCAAGGGTGGTGAATCCATCGGAACGCTTACTGCAGCGCTTAAGGCCGATGATATTCTTGACCTTATCTACAAGCTGAAGAGACCGTACAGAAAGAACGCATCCTTCATCATGAATGATGCTACCCTGGCACAGATTCGTAAGCTGAAAGATAACAACGGTCAGTACTTATGGCAGCCTTCTTACCAGGTGGGTGAGCCGGATAAGATTCTCGGCTACAATATCAGAACTTCTGCATTCGCTCCTACGGATGCGATTGCCTTCGGTGATTATAAGTACTATAACATCGGTGACAGAGGTTCCCGTTCCTTCAAACAGCTTAACGAATTATTTGCTGGAAATGGTATGATTGGTTATGTTGCAAAGGAAAGAGTAGATGGTCTTCTTATCCTGCCGGAGGCAGTTAAGATTCTTGGTCTTAAGGCTGACACAACCACAACTGCAACAAAATAGTAGCAATGGTTAAGGGAGTAGTGAAATGCTGCTCCCTTTTATGTGAGGTGGAAAGATGATAATTACACTTGATGATATGAAAAATTATCTGCGTGTTGACCACGATGATGATGACAAATTGATAAAAAGTCTGATTATATCTTCCGAGCAGTTATGCATGGATGTGGCTCGTATATCGGATAAGAAATTATTCGAGAAACAGCCGTGTTCCAAAGTGGCTGTACTGTATGCAGTCGCATATTTGTACGAACACAGGGAAGATGCAAACCATCTGGAACTGACTCTTTCCATCCGTGCTTTGCTATCGGGAATAAGGCAGGAGGGATTCTGATGGATGTAGCACTTCTGAATGTGAAGATTACCTTTCAGAAAAATTCTGTTGAGGTTGATGCAATCGGTAACCATAAAAACGGATGGACAGATTATTATACCTGCCATGCCACGGTTAGTGGAGAGAGTGGTACCCAAAAGCATACAGCCGGGACAACGGTTGAGGACAGTGACCTTGCATTTACCATACGGTGGTGCAGGAAAGCTGCTGAAATTGATGTCACGGGATACAGAGTAGTCTTTCATGGAGAACTCTATAACATCACATCGGTCGACCACATGAATTATAAGAAAAAGAGCCTTAAATTCAGATGTCAGAAAGTGAGGAGATAGGATGGCAAATGTATCAATCGACAATCTTGCCTCTGAAATCATGAAAGGTCTTATGGAATATAAAGACCTTGCCACAGCGGATATGAAGACGGCTGTAAGAAAAGCGGGAAAATCAGTGAAGAAAGATATCCAGGCAAATGCTCCAAAGAAAACAGGTGCCTACTCGAAGAGCTGGTCTGTAAAGACCACGAAAGAGACTTCTGACTCTTTGGAACTTACAGTTTATTCCCCGAAGAAATATCAGCTTGCACATCTCTTGGAAAAAGGTCATGCAAAAAGAGGCGGTGGAAGGACAAAGGCAATGCCCCACATCGCACCTGCAGAAGAGAATGCAGTAAAGGAACTCGAAAATGACATCAAAAAGGCACTTGGAGGTTCGTGATGGAAGAGTTAGTGAAAATCATAGAAGAAATGGGTATCCCTTTTGCTTATGACCATTTTGCAGAAGGGGAAAGTCCTGACCCGCCGTTTATCTGCTATCTTCTCCCAAACGATGACAATTTCGCAGCCGATGGGAAGGTGTATTACAGGATAAGCGGAGTAAGGATAGAACTGTATACGGATTTTAAGGATCCGATATTGGAACAGAAAGTAACAGCCGTGCTTGACAGCCACGGCATTTTTTATGCAAGAAACGAGGTATGGATAGAGGATGAAAAACTCTATGAAGTAGCTTTTGAATTTGCAATGCCAGTATAAGGAGGAATCGAAATGGCTAATAAGAAGAACAAGGTTAAGTACAACCTTAAAAATGTACACTATGCTCTGCTGAATATTGATGAAACGGGCAATGTTTCCTATGGCACTCCTGTACCGATTCCGGGTGCTGTATCTATCGGTCTTGATGCAAATGGTGAGCCAAGTAACTTCTATGCAGACGGGTATGCGTATTACACCATCAGCAACAACATGGGTTATGAGGGTGACCTTGAGATTGCAATGGTGCCGGAGTCCTTCCGTGTGGATGTACTGAAGGAGCAGCTGGATGACAACAAGGTACTTGTGGAGAATGCAAATGTGGAGAATGCTAATTTTGCACTCCTGTTTGAGTTTGACGGGGATGTGAAAAAAATCCGTCATGTGTTTTACAAGTGTGCCGCAAGCCGTCCGTCTGTCGAATCACAGACAAATGAGGATGAGATTGAGGTTAAGACCGAGACTCTTTCCCTTAAGGCTACCCCGCTTGCAAACGGATATGTAAAGGCAAAGACGGGGGATGACACTACTGATTCGGTTTATCAGGATTGGTATAAGGCTGTTTATATGACA
>JBJFCA010000083.1:0-4175 GCA_051888725.1 Lachnospiraceae bacterium | reverse complement strand
AGCATGTCGCAATTTCCTGTAAAAGAAAAAAGATGTTCGCACGAATACCGCTGCAAACATCTTTGTCATGTTGTCATTATAGCGTCGATTTTTTGTTTTGCAAGCCCTAAATCAAAATATTTGCACAATTTTGATAATAATATGAATTATTTATCCTGCAAACGCTGCACTGCAATCCCCTCTGCTGCAAAGGCCATACGCAGCTTCTGGACAAACAAAAGCGCCTTTTCCCCATCCCCGTGAACGCAGACTGTATCCGCTTCAATGGGGATTTCCTTTCCGGTGACAGCCGTGGTTTTCCCCTTACGGATCATGGTGATCACACGTCTGATGGCTTCCTCTTCATCTGTTATGACAGCACCGGGTTTACTCCTCGCTACCAGGGAACCGTCTTCCTCATACGCACGGTCTGCAAATATTTCCTTTGCGACCGTAAGATGCAGTTCTTCCCCTGCTTTCTGGAGCTGACTGCCTGCCTGTGCCATCAGGATCAGCCCCGGATTTATCTCGGCTATTGCCTGACAGACCGCCTTTGCAAGCGCATAGTCCTTACCAGCCATGTTATAGAGCGCACCATGGGGCTTCACATGCTGCATGGTCAGTCCGTTGGCACGGCAGAACGCCTCCAGTGCGCCGATCTGATACATGACCATGGACTTCACCTCATCAGGGGGAATCACCATGTTACGGCGTCCGAAGCCCTGCAGATCCGGGAAACCGGGATGTGCCCCTACCGCCACATGATGTTCTCTGCACAGCTTAACCGATTTTTCCATGACCACCGGATCGGAAGCATGAAAGCCGCATGCCAGATTGGCAGATGTCACATACGCAAGAATTTTTTCATCATTTCCGATGTGATAGGCGCCATAGCTTTCCGCCAGGTCACTGTTCATATCTATTCTGTTCATCCTTCTCCTCCCATCCTGCCGCCTGTGCGGCATCCGTTCTCTTATTCCTTCAGGGATACGTTTTTCACATCCGTAATCAGCATATGCCCCGGTGCATGCGTGATACAGAAATCCGGTCTGCTTGCCATTACAGCCGCCTGTGGCGTCACACCACAGGCCCAGAATACCGGCACCTCTCCTTCCCGGATCGTTACGGGATCCCCAAAATCCGGGTGTGACAGATCAGAAATTCCGATTGCCAGAGGATCGCCGATATGTACCGGTGCCCCGTGTACCTTGGGTATGGCTGCCGTCACGGTCACAGCCTTTACGATCTGCGCATAGGGTATGGGCCGCATGCTGACTACCATATTGCCGTGAAAACAACCCGCCGGTTCACAGGCAATATTGGTAAGATACATGGGCACATTTACTCCTTCGGTATTATGGCGCATCTCAATACCCGCTTCCAGCAGTTCCGACTCAAAGGAAAAGCTGCAGCCGATCAGAAAACTCACCAGATCCTCCCGCCAGAGATCCTCCACGGAGGTACGCTCCTCTGCAAGCTCCCCGTTACGATATACACGGTACTTCGGAATATCCCGGGCTATGTCCGCACCCGGTGCGATTTTTTTTAAGAATCTGCTGCCTGTATCACTGACCTCCAGTATGGGGCAGGCCTTGGCATTTCGCTGGGCATACAGCAGAAAGTCGTAGGCATATTGAGCAGGGAGTACCACCAGATTGGCCTGTGCATAACCCGGACACATGCCCGAAGTCGGACTCTTAATCTGACCGTTTCGAATGGCTTCCCGCACCTTGGCCGGACTGTTTTCTTCCGTTACATATTCCTTCATAAGCTTCATCCTTTCCCTTACATCCTTTGTATGTCTTCCCTTTTTCGCTGCTTTAACAGCCTTTCCAAAAAGCCCGTATTGTCCGGGCAATACCCTACCTTTTTGCAGTAATTCTTCCGTTCTCTCTCCGCTTTGCGGTATAGCTTCACAGCCTGCTCCACGGAAACCTTTTCAAAGCGGATCTTTGCCCCCGGCATACACTGCACCAGCTTCGGAAGATCCGCCCGGACGACGGTGGCAATCTTTGCATAGCCTCCTGTTGTCTGCCTGTCTGCCAGAAGAATCATGGGCATTCCGTTTTTCGGAATCTGTACGGAGCCCTCCACAATGCCGTCCGACAGGATATCCACACCTTTTCTGCTTTTTACGGCTGTGCCGTTTAGCCGGTAGCCCATACGGTCGGACTCCTCTGTCAGCGTGTAGACTGCATGGTAAAAATCAGACAGTCCTTCTTCCGTAAACATCTCCTCCTGGGGACCTGACGTTACCCTGAGGCATACCTCACGGTCATAGCTTTCCGGTGTGGTTTCCTTGCGGTACTCATTTAACAGCCATACGGTTTCCCTGCGCAGGGGAATCTCATCCCCCGCCTTAAGAGCCCTTCCCTGAAAGCCGCCCAGGCGGCATTTTAAATTTGTGGAAGCACTGCCGAGGACCTTTGGCACATGAAACCCGCCTGCCACTGCCAGATAAGAGAAACGGCCGTTTACTGCCCGCCCGCATTCCAGTACATCTCCTTTTTTGACCTTTATGGCACGGTAACCCTCAATTCTTTTCCCGTTTAGCATTGGCATCATGTCTGCACCGGTCAGGGCAAAATACGTCTCACACGGAAACCGGAAGCTGCCTCCCAGATACTGCATTTCCAGTACCGCCTCCCCGAGCAGATTGTTGACCAGCGCATTGGCTTTTTGGAAGGCCTGCCGGTCCATACAGCCTGATACGGGAAAGCCGCTTCCCTGATACCCCCACCTGCCGTTATCCTGCAGGGTCGTCAGCATTCCGCCCTGCAATACCGTCATTTTCATTGCCATTCTGCCACCGCCTTTCCGGCCGCAAAGTCCTGTTCCAAAGTCAGATATTCCTTTTCCGTCACCGGGCAGAAGCGGATATACTCACCCATTTCATATAGAAAAGCCGGCTCTCTTTCAGGATCATAGGGCTTCAGAGGCGTCCTGCCAATAAGCTGCCAGCCTCCCGGTGAAGAAAGCGGATAAATACCTGTCTGCTCTCCGCCGATTCCCACACTGCCTGCTGGAATCTTTACCCGGGGAGACGCAAGTCTCGGGCAGAAAAGTCTTTCATCCATGCCTCCAAGATAAGCAAATCCCGGCAGGAACCCTAACATGTAAATCAGATAATCCCGTCCGGAATGCAGCTCAATGACTTCTTTTTCCGTAAGGTGTGCATGTTCTGCCACATAGGAAAGATCCTCCCCGTAGCTACCGCCGTAACACACCGGGATATGATGTACCTTTTTTGCCACCAAAGGCAGCTCCTTAAGCCGGTCCGCCTCTCGGATCAAAAGGCGCTTCATGCGTTTATAATTTGTCTGATGCAGGTCAAACAGTATCAGCAAAGAGCAAAAGGAAGGAATCAGCTCCAGAATTTCTTTCTTCCCCTGAAGCTGTTTCATCAGGCAGCGGATACGGCTGTTTGTTGTCTCATCCACGCCTGTTCCAAGCTGCAGTACAATTCCCTGTTCTCCTGCCGGGGAAAAAGATAACGCATCCATCTGCCTAACCTCCTTTACTGAAAAAACTTCTTATCAAGCACCTTTTCAAACCACTCTGCATTCTGGGCAAACTGCTGCAGATTGCTTACAACACAATGCCTCATCATTTCCAGCATTGTCACATGAAACTCCATATCCACGCCGTCAATACTGTTTTCCAGCCATCCGGTCATATCCACCATACCGCCGGCAGTGGCTGCCTTGATAGCATCTTCTTCCATTTCTCTGCTGTGAATCAGTTCCGGACGTTTTAAGAGCCATGCCGTTGCAGCAATCAGGGCCTCTGCTCCCCAATGGGAAATGGTGGCGGTAATAATGTCCTGTGCGGCAGATGCTGCTGCACTTCCACCGCCACAGCCGCAGGTGCAGCCGTTTTCCTCCATATAAGGCACATATTCAGCCAGATGTTTTCCAATGGCACCCATACCGATTTCATTTCCAAGATCTCCGATTGCCATATTATAAATTCCCCGCTCCTGACATTTTCGAAACAAAACGTCGGACTTACACTCCAGTGCCGTTAGATCCTTTCCCCTCGCATTGTGATAGATGCCTTTTTTGTTGGCACCCGGTGCTTCAATTGCAATGACCGCTTTGGGCGGAAGGCTGTTTAAAAGCTCCTGCGCCTGCACTTTTGCCTGTGTAGCATCCTTGGTAAAGATTACCCTTCCTACACTGACCGGGTATTCCTTC
>JBJFCA010000082.1:0-4179 GCA_051888725.1 Lachnospiraceae bacterium | reverse complement strand
CATCAAACCTGCTGAGCAAACCAAAAACACCTGCGCCATCATACCTGCCGTTACATCTGTGATGCTGTCAAGTGTATGACACTTTGCAAAAAATGTAATGATAAAAATCATGCCAATCACAAACTGCGTTATCATATAGATGACAAAGTAGTACAAAACACTGTATAAAACTTTATGATTTCTGCAGGTCTGTCCCAGTGCAATTGCCGTGTAAAATACAAGCAGCGAATATATGAGGGCTGTTATCATATAAATCAGAAACACAGCCATGGTACTATCCTTTGTCATTCTTGTAAATTCTTCCGTTAATATTTTTATACTTTCATCAATCATACGGACATTCTTTCTGAGAACGAGGACGGAAAGCACGCCGGCAAGTCCTGTCAGCAGATACATGCTGATTGCGGCAATCAGCTTACTTACGATAATTTGTCCGGCACTTACCGGTAATGTAAATGTAAGATATCCTTCATCGGTCACCAGATTTTTATAAAACCGCATCACAATAACAGCCAGGGAAGCAAACAGACAGCCTATCATGGCAGCCCCATATGCAGTGCCCGCAAATAGATTCAGGAAGATAAAAAAATCAGATCTGCCGGTCAGATTAAGCATCAGGTATCCTTTATAGAATAATGTTACTGCTCCCATTACAATTCCAATGATGGCATAATATCTTATCAGAGCCTCAAATTCATGCTTTAATAATTTTCCTAACATTTAAATACCTCCCTAAACAGCGCATCCAGTGACTTTCCTTCTTCCGAACGGATTTCTTCCACATCTTTTTTCATAAAAAGTGTGCCATCTTTGATAAACACTGCTTCATCCAGAATATTTTCCACATCACTGATAAGATGTGTGGACAGAATCACAGATGCATCCGGATTATAATTTCCAATAATCGTCTGTAAAATATAGTCTCTGGCAGCAGGGTCCACACCTCCTATGGGTTCATCCAGAAAATAAAGCTTTGATTCCCTGCTCATAACCAGAATGAGCTGTACTTTTTCACGATTTCCCTTTGATAAATGGGAAAGCTTTACCTTAGGATCAATATGTAGTCTTTCAAGCATATCATATGCCTTTTCCTTTGAAAAATCCTGATAAAAGTCTGCAAAAAAAGCAATAATCTGTTCCACCCGCATCCAGTTATTCAGATAAGTCCTTTCCGGCAGATAAGATACGACTTTTTTTGTTGCAATGCCAACCTGATTACCGCAGATCCGGATGCTCCCTCCGGAGGGTTCCAAAAGACCGTTGGCCAGTTTGATCAAGGTGGACTTTCCACTGCCGTTAGGACCAAGCAGACCCACAATCTTGCCTTTTTCAACCGAAAAGCTGATATCCTTCAAGGCTTCAACCGAACCGTATTTTTTGGATAAATTCTCAACTACCAATACTTCATTTGACATTTTATTCCTGTTCCTCCCCTTCTTGACACATATTTTCGATCATGGCAATCATTTCCTGCCTGGTATATCCCAGCTTTGCCATACCGGATATAAAGTTTTCAATCTGTGCTTTTGCAATTTCATCCTTTTCACTGTCAATACGTTTCGCATTCTCCGTCACAAATCGCCCCATCGTGCGTCGGCTTTCCACAAGTCCCAGGTTTTCAAGCTCTGCCAATGCCTTTTGCATCGTATTGGGATTGACACAGGCTTCCATGGCAAGTTCCCTTACAGCCGGTATTTTGGTGCCGGGCGGATAAATTCCTGTTGTTATCCTTCGTTTCATTTCATCCAGAATCTGCGTATAAATCGGTCTTTCCGAATCAAAATCCCATGCCATCCGCTCACTCCTTATCTTCTATCCTTCATGTCTCACAGTTGTACTATTGTATTATGTGCTTAATACAATAATACATTTGTGAATCTGTTTTGTCAAGTCCATTTCTTCTTATATCTGGTCAGACATACAAAAAATGCAGCCCATATTTCATGAGCTGCATCGGTTACTTTTTTCGTCTTTCATCCCTCTTCTTATACAGGAAGCTGTATGCCGGACCGAAATAACGGTTAATCTGTGCTCCTATTAAAAGAATATAAATACCAATATAGAGCCAGATCATCAAAATGATAATAAGAGAAAGACTGCCGTAAGTACTATAGGCTTCGCCGGTTCCCACATACAAAGAAAACCCCCAGGAAAACACACCCCAGGAAACTGCCGAAAAGGCAGCGCCGGGAAGCTGCATCCTAAACTTCATCTTTTTATTTGGTACAAAAGTATACAGAAGCGTAAAAAGAAGCGTCATAACAAGCCATACCACAAGCACCCGCATATTCATAAGCAAATCAAACAAGTCCTGCGTCTTGGGAAACTGGCTTACAATATAGTCCACCAGTACATTACCGAATACACTGATCAAAAGAGAAATCAAAACAGCTGCCAATAATACCAGTGTATAGAAAGATGCCAGAATACGAAGTAAAAAATAATTTCTTTTTTCACTCACTTCATTGATTTCATTCAGACCTCTGCTGAGCGCCAGTACACCCTTTCCGGCTGACCACAAGGTGGCGATGGCTGCTACCGATAAAATTCCCGGAGAAGATACATACACATCCGAAATCACCTCCACAACCAGCGGTTTTAATACTTCCGGAATCATATCTCCGATAAAATTAATCAGATTGCTCTTTGTCAGCGGCGTAAAGGGTATCATCGTACAAAGCAGGATCAGCATGGGAATCATGGATAAAAACAGGAAGAATGCCGCACTGGAAGCATAAGTACCGATATTTTTTTTTACCATTTTTTTACGGAAATCATCCGCAATCAGAATCAGCTTTTTCCAAATACTCATTCCTGCATCCCTTTCACTTCTTCAATCATACAGTTTTTATAAAAAAATTCCAGGATCTTTTGTGCCGTGCAGCCTTTCTCAGCCATATGTTTTGCCGCATTCTGTGACATACCGGCACCATGACCGTACCCGCCGCCATATAGCTTATATCCTATCACATTTTCGCCTTCTTTTGTAGTCTCAATCTCAAAAAACGCACTGGGCAGCAAACTTTTCATCTCAACACTGCTCCCGTCCTGTCGCAGTACACTGCAGCCACCCATACATAGTACTGCCCGGATATTATACTCTGAAACGACACGGAAAGTGTTTTCACTGCCCTCAATGATAATGCTTTCCGCAATACCGCCATCCCCCCTTTGTTCCACAGAAATATTCTTTATTTCTCCCAGTGCTTCCACAGGCATCTTCTCATAAACGCTATTGTTTAATGTCAAGATCCTGTCAGGATTGGCCCGGTATCTTTCCTTTAACAAAGAAAGTATTGTTTCCGGTTCCACCTGACTGACATTTACACTCCACCGGTACCATGGTTCGTCTTGTTCAAAATCAGATGAAAAAGGCTCATGCAGAAAAGTATGAAAATTTTCTTCCTTTTTAAGATCTGAAGCAGAAAAAGGAACCTGCTCTGAAAGAAGAGCTGCCTCACTGATGGAAGAAGCCTGTAAAAAATCAAGTTTTTTCTCTTCACCCGGATTCCAGACTCTGTCATCGCTTCCATAGCCGCAGGATGTAGAATAATAGTAGGTATTGATCAGTTCCCCGTCTGCACAGAGTATCTGACCGCAGGTTTCCTGCACAGCTTTTGTAGTCTCTTCTCTCTCAGGTATATTCCCGTAAACCTGATAACCGGTGCTGTCATCCACATGGGCTCCATATTCCTCATACCCGGGATTTTTAAGGTTCACATAAGCATAAGTTCTTGCACAGATTGCCTGTGCTTTCAAGGCTTCCAACGGATAAGACGCCGGCATTTCACTTGGTACTACCGCATACAGATATTCTTCAACCGGAAGTTCATTGATTACCACAAGCCCTTCCTTCGTTTTTACAATTTCAAAGTTTCCGCGGTAAACCGCTTCTCCTTTACTTCTTTCAATACTTTGGAAAGTACATTTACCGGTTAATGCTTCCGCAATCAGAAAAATCCTGTCACATTCCGTAAAGTAAGGACTTTCGGCAGTGATTTCCAATTCCTGACCTGCCGAAAAATACTCTAAGGAAGGAGTATCTTCCCTTCCATAACGGATTGACAAGCCACAGTCCGAATGTCCTTTCAGCTTTTCATGATAAATACTTTGATAATGACTGTTCTTTATTAACACCCGGATATTTTCCATGGGCTTATTCTGTACTACAAGTGCGGC
>JBJFCA010000081.1:0-19837 GCA_051888725.1 Lachnospiraceae bacterium | reverse complement strand
AACCTCTTATAACCCGTTAGCTTTTCATTGGCATCTGCAAAGCTTTCCGTTTCTTCCTGCTCCTTGTGAAAAGCACGAAGCACCCTGACGCCTGTCAGATTGCCCCTGGTGACGCCGAGCAGCCTGTCCAGTCCGCCCTGCACCTTTTTGTACAGCGGAATCGTAATCAGCATAATCCCGAATACCACAACGGAAAGCAAAGGAATCACCACTACGAAGATCAAGGCTGCCTTCACATCTATGGTGAATGCCATGATCATGGCACCAAATACAATAAACGGAGACCGGAGGAACAGCCGCAGAACCATATTGACCCCATTCTGCACCTGGTTAATATCACTGGTCATCCGGGTGATCATGGTGGAAGTTCCCATTTGATCCGTCTGGGCGTAAGAAAGCTTTTGCATGTGACCGAAAAGGACATGCCTTAGCTTTGTTGCAAATCCCACCGCAGCCTTGGCAGAAAAATACTGTGCGGTGATGGAACATACCAGTCCGATCAGCCCCAGTGCAATCATCAGCAGGCACATTTTTCCCACATAGCCTCTGTCACTGTTCGGAATACCGATATCTACAATTCTTTTCACCACAAGCGGAACTAACAGTTCAAAGGAAGCTTCCAGCATCTTAAATAACGGAGCCAGAACCGACTCCTTTTTATAATCCTTCAGATAAACAAGTATTTTTTTCATATTCACGCTCTTCCTTATACGTATTCATTAACTGTCTTATTCTATCATAGTGTACGGCAAAAAAGAAGTAATAAAATCTTGTCTTTTTTGAATAATTTATTATAATTGAATGGAACATAATCACACAAATCAAAAGATAGGAGGAATTTATCATGGAGCAGATGACACATTATGCCCAATCATTTATACGAAGAAAAAAAATCTCACCGGATGAAATCCGCTATCTGATCCGTACCGGCTCCCAGACAGAACTGCACCTTCTGGACGGCCGTATCCTGAATACCTATATCGGTCTGAAAGCCTTCAGTGATGCACTTCCCAAGGATGACTTTCTTCGTATTAACAAAGGAGTGCTGCTTGCCAAATCCCAGATTGTCAAAATCTATCGCGGTACCTACTTAACCACGGACGGCAGGAGTTTTACAGGCCGTACCCACGATCCCATCCAGCATAAGACCATCATGAAAGAACTGGCGAACAATCAGGCCAGACATTCCCACGAAGTGACCGGTAATCTCGAAAAATGCTATTCCGTATATGACAAGCTTCCGGCTCCCTTTTGTGTCATTGAACTGGTATTTGATGAACGGGGCAAAGAGACGACCTTTATCTTCCGGTACTGTAATGCCGCCATGGAGGCACTTTCCAACCTGCCTTCCGGCCAGATGCTGAACCATTCCTTTTATGAAATCTTTGAAAATGCAGATGAACGGTGGCTTCCCGACTATGCGGAAATTGCCATCAACGGCGGTTCCAATATTCTGCACGGCTACAGCCGGGCACTCGACAGAGAACTTTCCATCTTCTGTTTTCAGCCGGAAAAAGGGTTCTGCGCCTGTCTGCTGATCGACAAGGCTTCCCTGCAATAGAAACCCGCAAAAATATGGATTCACAAAAGTATAAATTTGCAAAATAAGCGCAGGTCACAAAACGTAACCTGCGCAAAAACAACGCTTTTTATAAATCTTTATAAAAGAACCTCTCCGTCAAATACAAAAGTGGCGGGACCTGTCATATAGACTGCATTTTCCTTTCTGTCCCAGAAAATCTCCAGTTCTCCGCCCAGAAGCTTCACGGTGACCTGTTCATCCGTCAGCCCGTTTAAGATACAGGCTGCCACGGTGGCACATGCACCGGTTCCACAGGCAAGCGTTTCTCCCGTACCTCTTTCCCAGACTCTCATTTCAACAGTATGACGATCCAGAACTTTTACAAATTCCGTATTGGTTCTTTTCGGAAACCTCTCGTGATTTTCGAAATACGGACCGATCTCTTCGATTTTTAAGTCTGCCACATCATCCATGAACACCACTGCATGGGGATTGCCCATGGAAACACAGGTCATACGGTATTCCTTTCCCTGCACCGTGATTGGTTCATCAATCACCTGTTCGGTATCTGCCGTCACGGGAATATACCCGGCACGAAGCTCCGGTGCACCCATGTTCACCTTTACGAGAATCACCTTTTTGTCCTGAATGGTCAGACACAGATGCTTGATCTTACCGGCACTTATGATGCTCAATTTCTTTTTGTCCGTAAGTCCTTTATCATATACATACTTGGCCACGCAGCGGATGCCGTTTCCGCACATTTCCGCACGGCTTCCGTCCGCATTATACATTTCCATCTCAAAATCTGCTTCGTCAGACGGGTTGATAAAAATCACGCCGTCTCCGCCGATGCCGAAATGCCTGTCGCTTAAACGCCTTACAATTTCCGGCTTTTCTTCCTGTTTAATCATTTCCCTGCTGCCGTCCACATAGATATAATCATTTCCACAGCCATGCATTTTTGTAAATTTCATAGGCTAACACGCTCCTTCTATATCTAATAGTATAGCAGCATTTATTGTCATAGCTATTTCTATATTGCGGATTTTCTATGCAAAAAATGCCATTCCTTTATCGCATCATGGTAAGTACCATCTGTGCCGTTTCCACCATATTGGTACCGGTATCCATGCTGGACCTCTGGATATACCTGTGTGCTTCTTCTTCCGTCATATGATTGCGGCTCATTAAAAGTTCCTTGGCTTCCATGATAATTGCCGCTTCTCTGCTGTCTCTTACTTTGGGAACCTGTCTGCGTTTCCGTCTGCGCCGTTCCATGCCGTCCACCATCATCCTGACCGTGTCCAAAAGCTCCTGCGGTTTTAACGGCATCCCCAGGCATATGATATTTTCACCTCTGCTCTCACCGATGTGCTGTGCCTGCATCAGTGCCAGCATTTCAAATTCCCGGGGCAGAAGCTGTCGCAGCTGGGAATAGAGCATATCGGTCAGCTTATAGCCACAGACAATGACACCTTCGTTCCACTCGTCTGCCCTGGCAATGGCCTGCGCACCGGAAGTACAGATACCGGTCACCTGAAAGCCGCTTCTGACCAGCAGATTTTTGATACTTCGGCATTCTTCCAGTTTTGGAAAAACTACCAGAATATTTGTCACAAGACCACCTTCCTTTTCTTTTGTTTATCAAGGTAGGTGATTTTAAAAACGATACAGATATTCATTGATCTCCCACCTGGAGACCTGCTCGCGGTAGCGGTTCCATTCCGCCTTTTTCAGCTCTATGTATCTTTTGCTGACAGACTCACCCAGTACCTTCAGTACAAAGCTGTCTGTTTCCATACAGCGGATGGCTTCAAAAAGATTGTCCGGCATTTCTTCCTTTTTGTCCGTCTCGGGTACCGTATGCTCTTCAATGCCCTTTAAGCCCGCCTGCAGGCAGAGTGCCAATGTCAGATACGGATTGGCAGCGGAATCCGGGCTTCTAAACTCCAGCCTTGCTTCTTCTCCGTTAATTCTGGGCAGATAGATCATCACATTTCTGTTTTTCGTGCCGTATGAAATCTGCACGGGTGCCTCATAACCGGGAACCAGACGTTTATAGGAATTGACCAGCGGATTGGTAATGGGTGCCATCCCTTTGACATGCTTTAAGAGACCGCCGATAAACCAGATAGCTTCCTGTCCCAGCTCGCCCGATTCATTCACCGGTTCAAAAATACTCCTGCCGTTCTTCTTTAAGGACATTTTAATGTTCATGCCCGAGCCGCTGACGCCCTGTCTCGGCTTTGGCATAAAGGTAGCATGCAGGCCGTGGGTCTTGGCAATGCTTTTTACCGCAAGCTTGAAGGTAATCATATTGTCCGCTGCGGCAAGCGCTTCATCATTCATAAAATCAATCTCATGCTGGGCAGGCGCATCCTCATGATGGGAAGCTTCAATCTCAAATCCCATCTGCTCCAGTGTCATGACAATATCTCTTCTGGCATTTTCTCCCATATCGATAGGCGCCAGATCAAAGTACCCGGCCTGTTCATAGGTCAGGGTAGTAGGCAGACCGTTTTCATCTGTCTGAAACAGGAAAAATTCGCATTCCGTCCTCACGTCAAAGGTATATCCTTCGCCGGCTGCCTTTTCCATGGTTTTCTTTAAGATGTAGCGGGTATCTCCCTCATAAGGAGTACCATCCTGTCTGTATACGTCACATATCATACGTGCCACTTTGCCCTGCTGCGGTCTCCAGGGAAAAATTACAAAAGTGGACAGATCCGGATGCAGGAACAGAATATCTTCTTCCCCGCTCACATAGCCGTCAATCGATGCGGGGCTGAAATAAATTCTATTCTGTAATGCCTTCTCTAACTGACCGGCTGTAATTGCAATATTTTTCAGATTTCCGAACAGATCCGTGAACTGCAGACGGATAAATTCCACATCCTCTTCCTCCACCAGGTTAAAGATATCTTCTTTTGTGTATTTCTGCATAGTAATCCTCCTTGTTTTTCTGCTTGTTTTCAATATGTTCCCATAGTTTATTCTGATTCATAATAGCAATGCATATTCGTGCTTGTCAATAGAATTATTTCGGTTTGCTGCGCATATGGTAGTAAAAAGAAAGCATGGGAACACCTTATGAATTCCAAAACCAAAATTGTCGTACTTCATCTGAAGGAACTGATTTACACCGGTATCTTTATTGTACTGGGGATTTTGTTTGTCATCCTGCTCCTCATTATGTTTCTGCCTAAGAATAAAAATACCGAAACGCCTGCGCAGCCTCCTGTAGAGAGTCCTGCTGCGGAAAGTGAAAGCACGGTGAGCACAGCCTCCTACATACCCGGTATTTATACCTCATCCCTGACACTGTCAGGACATTCTGTCGATGTGGAGGTTATTGTAAACAGAGATAATGTCACCTCTCTGCGTCTTGTCAATCTGGACGAATCCGTGACCACCATGTATCCTCTGATAGAGCCTGTTTTTGCTTCTGTCTCCGAACAGCTTTTAAACGGTCAGTCCCCGGACCTGATTACCTATGCGGATGAAAACAAATATACTGCCCTGACCTTATTAAACGCTGTCAAAAGCTGCCTTTCCAAGGCAGAAGAAAGCACCCTTAATTAGGGTGCTTTCAGCATATTCTTCAATTCCTCAACAGAAAAATGATAACTGCGTTCGCAGAACTGACAATTGACATCAATGCCTTCGTTGTCCTTTATGATGTCCTCCAGTTCCTTTCTGCCCATACCCATCAGGGCTTTCTGTACCCTCTCCTTACTGCAGTTGCAGTAAAATGAAGCCGGCATGGTATCGAGAATTTCCACCTGCATGCCATCGAGCAGAATGCGCAGCATCTCTTCCGGGGTATTTCCTTCCTGCAGCATGGTAGTAACGGATGAAACCTTCTGTAAATTTGCCTCTAAGCCTGCAATGACTTCTTCCTGTGCAAAGGGCATCAGCTGAATGATAAATCCTCCCGCCTGTTTCACCGTATTGTCCTTTTCCATGAGGACGCCAAGTCCCACAGACGACGGTACCTGCTCGGAAAGGGCAAAATAATACGTCAGGTCTTCCGCAATCTCTCCGGTCTGAAGCTCCGTCTGTCCCACATAGGGTTCCTTCAGTCCCATATCCCTGATGACCTTCAGGTACCCTCTGCCAACGGCACCGCCCACATCTAACTTTCCCTGCGCATTGGCAGGAAGTATTACATCAGGCTGAATGGCATATCCCTTGACGCCCCCGGCAGCATCCGCCGTGACGGTCATCCCCTGCATGGGGCCGTCTCCTCTGACAATCAGGGTAATCAGATCATCCTCACCCTTTAACATGGTTCCCATCATACATCCCGCAGTCATAAGCCTGCCCAGTGCCGCTGTCACCACCGGACTGGTATTGTGTGCCTGTCTGGCCTTTTCCACAAGAATTTTTGTTGTACAGGCAAATGCCCTGATCTGCGCATCCGCCGCGGTTGCTCTCACAATATAGTCTTCCATAGTTCCATCCTTTTTGCAGTCTGTTTTGATATATCCGGTCACTCTGCGTTCTGCACTGTCTGATTCTCCCCCGATTTCCGGGCAATGATATAAATCCGTTCACTTTTTCCCGTCACTGCTTCCCTGCTGTCTGCATCCAGCACTTCCAGAACCTTAAGTCCGGCTTTCTTAAGCAGTTTTTTCATCTGGGAAAGCGTGTAGCCTCTCTGGTAATGGGTTTCCGTAAACCTGCGGTAGAGTTCCTCCTTTTCTTTCACAAAAACCGTCACGTCATACTCGTTTATCTGCTCTTCCGGGTAGTAATAATTCTCCCATATAAAGCTGCATTCTTCCCTGTTTTCCGCAATGGTGGCATCCCCGATCACTTCCGCATATTTATATACGGTATTAAAGTCAAAAAGGAAAATGCCGCCCGGAAACAGAAAATTTTTCACAAGCATAAAGGTTTTCAAAAGATCCTCTTCCGTCAAAAGATAATTCAGGGAATCACAGACACAGATCACCGTACCGATTGTAGAATACAGATCCAGTTCCCTCATATCCTGCAGCAGATACAATACCTCATGTCCGGCACGCTCACTCTTTTCCCTGGCAAGCGTCAGCATGTCACAGGAGTTATCCACACCGATCATATCATACCCGGCCTCTGCCAGAAGTTCTGTCAGCGTACCGGTTCCACAGCCCAAATCCAGCACCAGATTTTTTTCTGATTCCAGGGCATCCACTGCCTTTTCCGGTTTGGAAATCCCGTACTGCTTTATTTTGTTCTGTATGAATCTGCTCCACTCCTCATAAGGCGTCTCATCCATAAAGGTATCATAGACATATGCAAAATCCGTATACGCGTTCACAACACCTGCACTCCTATTCTCCAAGCTTCATGGCGATAAAAAATCCGGCGGCAAAAGTGACTATGCTGCCAAGCACCGTCAGTGCGGTTACACCGGCAAAGCCGGAAAGATTCTTGAATACAATGGCAAACGGGGAAGCGGCGATCAAGCCGATAATTGCCCAGTTTGCATACAGGGGAAATTTCTGAAAAATCACTTCGATGAGTTTCGCAATGGCAAAAATGCCGATCACCACACCGATGCCAAAAGGAATCAGCACACCGCAGCCTGTCAGTACTCCCTGCCAGTCTCCGCCCGTGAGACTCCTGATGAAATCATTGATCTGTTCAATAATAGGGTTATAATATCCCAGCAGCAGAAGAATCATGGAGCCGCTGACTCCCGGGATCACCATGGTTGCGGAGGTAATCACGCCAATCAGGAATAAAATTAATACATTCAGAAAATGAAAGCTCAAGTCTGCAGACTTTCCTTCCGTATCTCCAAACAGCGCCAGTCCCGCCACCAGTACAAAAAAGACGAAAAGCGTAACCATGTGCCCTGCCCGGATCTTCTGTCCCTTTACCTTTTTGGTCATCATGGGCATGCCGCCTAAAATCAGACCGATAAAGAAAAGATTGGTGGGTACCGGGAACTTCTGAAACAGATATTCAATTCCAAAGGAGCCCGCCACCAGTGCTACGGCAGCGCCAAGCAAAATGGGAAGCAGAAACTTTAAACTCTTCTTAAACTCCTTAAACAGATGGGTCAGACAGTAAATCAGCCTGTCATAGATTCCCATGGTCACCGCCATGGTGCCGCCGCTGACGCCCGGAATAATATTGGAAATGCCGATCACGGCACCCTTTGCCATATTTTTCAAAAACTGCATGTCTTTATCCTCTCTCTTTCCTATGCTTCCCCGATGATTTCCTTCAGTGCCGCAAGCAGAATCTTCATCTGTTCGTCCGTTCCGATGGTGATGCGCAGATAATCAGAGATCCTGTCTTTATTCCAGTGCCTTACATATATTTTCCGTTTTTTAAGCTCCTGAAAGATTGTTTCCCCGTCAAGTGACGCATGCTTTGCAAAAATGAAATTGGTCTTTGAATCGGGGAATGTAAACCCAAGCTTTCCCAGTTCTTCTTTCACCCATTCCCTGGTCTTCACAATCTTTGCGGTGCAGGCTTTAAAATACTCCTCATCCTTTACCGCTTCCGCACCCAGTATCTGGGTAAACCAGTCCATGGTATAAGAGTTAAAGGAAAACTTCACATCATTTAAACGGGCAATCAGTTTCCTGCTGCCAAATGCATACCCGATACGCAGACCTGCCATGGAACGGGATTTGGAGAAGGTCTGTACCACCAGAAGGTTCTCATAACGGTCTATGAGCGGCAGTACGCTTGTCCCCCCAAAGTCAACATAGGCTTCATCCACAATCACCACTACATCAGGGTTGGCCTGAATGATTTTTTCGATATCCGTTACATCCTCCTCGATACCGGTAGGCGCATTGGGGTTGGGGAAAATGATGCCGCCGTTCTCCTGCATATAATCTTCCCATTTCATTTTGAAATTCTCATCAAGGGGACAGGTCTTATAAGGAATCCGGTACAGGTCTGCCCAGACATCATAAAAGGAATAGGTAATATCCGGGAACAGAATCGGCTTTTCCCCATTGAAAAATGTCAGAAACGCCATGGACAACACATCATCCGACCCCACTCCCGTGAAGACCTGCTCCGGTGACACGCCGTAACGGGCAGCCAGTGCGTCCACAAGCACGGTGGCATCCGGATCCGGATAAAGCCTCAGCCTGTCACACGCAAATTCTTTTGTCAGCTCTTCCACACCGGGAGCCGGCGGATATGGGTTTTCATTGGTATTCAGTTTGATGATATCTTTTTCTTTCGGTTGCTCTCCCGGTACATAGGGAACGACCCTTCTGACATTTTCTTCCCAGCTTTTCATTTACATTCTCTTCTTTCTTATTGTGACGTAAAACGATTTCTGATAACGCTTTTGATTTTAACATGACTAAAGTACAAAGTCCATACATTCTTCCATGGACTGGCTGATCTTGCGGTCTTTACCATGGATCGTCAGGTTTTTCCTGCCGCATTTCTTTACCAGTCGTTCCTTCAGTACCAGCCGGAATCTGGAACTTTTGGCGTTCTCTGCCATTTCCTCGGGCAGATACAGCTCATACTCCCCATGCTCTTTTCTCAAGAAAAGAATGCCCATACGACGGTAGGATTCTGCGCCGTCATAGCAGTAAACAACCACGCTGAAAAAAGAAAACAGCCAGATTGCGCCTGCCAGAACAATCATAAGGACTGCACTTCCTGCCACCGCCGCCGCATTTCTTCTGACAAAATGCCACAGTTTTGTGGTAAAAGCAGTCTTTTCATTCCCGTTTTCCATTTCGTTTCCGTCCACCTGATACAGGGTAGCATTTCCTTCCTCTCCGGTTACCGCTGCTGCCAGTCTGTCCTGCTGCATGACATCCTGCTGTGCCAGCAGCCTCTCCCGCTCAAGCCGGGCGATGGTCAGTTTTTTGGCGGTATTTTGGGTGTTGTCTGCATCCTTGTTTTCATCGGAGGTACTCTCCTTTCCGTTACCGGTATCCTTCGGATCCTTGTTTTTCTTTTCTGTATCCTTCCCGGTATTTTTCTGCCCGGAATCTTTCTTGTCCGTATTGTCGGATGCGTTTTCTCCTGCTTCGTTTTCTTTTTTCTCTTCCTGTCCGTTTCCGGGGGTATTTCCCGGCGTATTTCCGGGCGTGTTCCCGGGGGTATTTCCGGGTGTATTCCCCGGTGTGTTACCACCATTTCCGCCTCCGGATGTTTCTTTAGGATAGGGGAAATCACCTCTTTTAATCATTTTTTGAGTTGTATTACCGGCTTTGTCCTTTACGACAAATGTAACAGGATTTCCTTCCGTTACCGTAAAGCTGTTTACAGTCCCAAAACTGCTGCCGCCGTCTGTGGAAAACGGTGCGTCATTCAGACCGCTTTCTGCATCCGATGCGGCCACAGACACGGTAATCGCCGTCTTGCTCATGCTGTCCGTATCTCCTGTTACGCCTGAAATGACAGGCGGCGTAGTGTCAATACAGGTTACGGCATAGGATGCCTCAATGCTGTTTCCGAGGCCGTTTACAGCCGTTACGGTATAAGTGCCGTTCTGCGTAACAGAAAGCCTGCCATCCGTCCAGCTTAAGGAAATATTACGGCTGGAGGCATCGTCCTTAAGCTGTGCCACATTCGCCGTCAACACCACCGGGCCGTTGGTCCATGAGTTGGTGTCCGCCGAGACGAAAAGGGTTGCGGTTTCTTCGCCTTCTTCCATGCCGCATACTTTTTTCTGCACCGTATAGGTATGGGATTTTCCGGGCGGATTGGCCCATGTTGCGGAAGCGCCGCAGACCGTACAGGTACAAACGCCGTCCGGCTGCCAGGTATCATTCTGTTTGGTACAGGTGTAGGTATGTGCCGTCAGCTTATGGCTGGTTCCCTTGCCGCAGGTACTGCAATACCTTGTCTGGTATTCTTCATTATAGGTAACATAGTGATATACGGAACAGGTCTCCGTTGCGGTTTTATGACAGCTGTCCGTGTGGGTATGGGTAAAAGCTGCATTACCGGCAGCATGCACCGATGCGGCGCTGCATAATAGATAAATGACAATCAGGCTGATCCCTGCCAGCCACTCCCAGATAAAACTCTTAATTTTCTGCATAAAAAAACCTCCTGAAATGAATAAGTGTAAGAGAGTCTTCCGGCTCCCTTTTCTCGCTTCTTCAATTCAACAGGTTATGTAGATTTATCGTACCACCTTTTTCTCTTTCTGCCTATTGGTTTGTTTTCACAAGATTGGGGGGTACTTTTTCTGATATATTTACCAATTACAAGGTTTCCAGTTCCTTCCTGTACCGGAATACCTCCTCAGGACAGTTTAACTTTTCATAACAGAGAATCAGCTTTTCCAAAGGGTCTCTTTCCTTCTTCTTAAGGCACAGAATTGCCTCCGTTTCATAACGGGCGTTGTAGTACCAGACTGCCGCTTCTTCCAAATCACCCTTTGCAAAATAATATTCTCCCAGTTCAAAGCAGACCTCGGAACAGCCTCCCAGGGCAACCACCTTAAGCGCATATTTAAAAAATCCTGCTTCGTCGCCTTTTCGGCGTTCTGCGGCTGCTGCCACCGAACAGGCCTCTAAAAGCCCGTCCGCATCAATATCCTCCCTGCCTGCCACCGCTTCAAAATAACCGGCAGCTCTTTGGAAGTCTTCGTCACTCCCTGCGATAAAAAGCTCCTTGGCATACATGGTGCGAAGCCTCTCTGAAAGCTCTTCCCCGCGGCTTAAGATTCTTTCAAATGCCGCAAAATCCCTTCCTGTATGCAAACCTTCCGGCTTATGTAAAATACGGATATCACTGTCATATACAACCGGGGCAGTCACCACTGTTTCATGAATGGCACCTTCCCAGAGAAAACTTCTCTGTCTCTTAAACAGTTTGGGACGGTATTCTTCATCATAATTATAGACCGTGCCGAAAGAAAGCTGGTTACAGTATTTCATCTGTACAATCTCTATTTCCGGCAGTAATACTTTCTTTAACTGTAAAAATGCGCTGCGGTTTTCCTCATCCAGTTCTTCATCGGCATCCGCAGAGTAAATATACTCACAGGTTGCTTTGGAAAACGCAAAATTTCTGGCAGCTGCAAAATCATCTATCCATACAAAATCATACAGCTTCACATTGGGGAAAGAGGCTGCAATCTCTTTTGTCCTGTCTGTGGAACCGGTGTCTACAATGATCATTTCCTCCACAAGACCTTTTAGGCTGTTTAAGCACCTTTCCAGTACTTTCTCTTCATTTTTGACGATCATACAAAGGCTGACGGTAATCATGGGTTTCCTCATTCCTCTCTGTTTATAGAAAGGATATCGGCATTTATGTATCATCACTTAACATCTTTGGCTTCCTGAAGTTTTACAGGGTTTCATATGCTGCTTTTAAGATATTCACTGCACCATCAATGCCAAATCTGCCCCGATCCAGTACCAAATTGTAATTAGAAACATCGCCCCACTTAAAATCCGTGTAGGCATTATAATAATTCCTTCTCTGTCTGTCCGTTTTTTTCATCAGCTCCAATGCCCGCTCTCTGTCCAGGTTATAGTGTTTCGTAACGTTTTCCACTTTGGTCTCTTTGTCAGCAATGACAAACACACTTAAGAGCTTGGGATTATTACGCAGTATATAATCTGCTCCTCTGCCTATGATGACACAGGAACTCTTATCAGCCATATCATGAATGATTTCTTTCTGCATCCGATACAGTTCTTCATTGACCGGAATCCGTTTCAATGAATAGTGGGAATCCGACTCATCGGTAAACTGATACCATTTGAAGCCACTGTTCACTTTCTTTTCATCGACGGCAAGGAGATCATTGTAATTGGCGCCACACCTTTTTGATGCTGCTTCAATTATAGCCAGATCATAAAACGGAATTTTTAATTCCTCCGAAAGTTTCTTACCGATTTCTCTGCCACCGCTGCCAAACTGACGGCTGATAGCAATTACTCTGTGATTCATATCCGTCTATACTCCTTTCAGCTGCCACCCATTCCCTTCTCAGATAACATCTTTGGTAAATACCATATTCACAAAGGCTTTCGTCCGCTCATTCTCCGGATGATCAAAAATCTGTTCCGGCGGCCCCTGTTCAATTATGGTACCCTCTTCCAGCACTACCACTTTATCTGCAATACTTTTGGCAAAGTTCATCTCATGCGTAACAATTACCATTGTCATACCGGATTTTGCAAGTTCCTTCATAACTTTTAATACTTCCCCTACCATTTCCGGATCCAGTGCAGAAGTTGGTTCATCAAAAAGCATTACCTTAGGTTTCATAGCCAGTGCCCGGGCAATGGCGATACGCTGCTTCTGTCCACCGGATAAGCTTGCCGGCATGACATTTGCTTTCTGCGGCAGGCCAACACGCTTAAGAAGAGCCTCTGCCTCTTCTCTGGCATCCGCCAGTTTCTCCTTTTTTAAATCCATGGGAGCCATCATGATATTCTGAATCACCGTTTTATGTCCAAACAGATTAAAACTTTGAAACACCATGCCTACCTGCTGACGCATGGCATTTAATTTTTTCTCTTCCATCGGAACGGATTTCCCGTTTTTCATAGTTCTGCCGATATATTCACCATCAATATTAATCGTACCGTCCTGGTATTCTTCAAGATAATTGATACTTCGAAGCAGAGTACTTTTACCGGAGCCGGAAGGACCGATGATCACCACGACCTCTCCTTCTTCCACATCAAGATTTATTTTTTTCAGTACATGGTGTGCACCGTAAAACTTCTCCAAGTCGCGAATTTCAATCATTTTTTTACTCATTCCAATTCCTCCCCTGTTCTAAGTTTCTTTTCCAGCATCTTTCCGATGATACCAAATACGTTGTTCAGGATATAATACAGAATGGCAACGAAAAGGTATACTTCCATGGTCTTGAAGTTCTTTGCAATCAGAGTATTGGCCTGTCTGAAAAGCTCTGCAACAGTAATACAGGAGAGCAGAGACGAATTTTTTGTCAGGGAAATCAGTTCATTGGTCAGCGGAGCCAGCATTCTTCTAAATGCCTGTGGCAAAATAATCTTCCGCATTGTCTGTCCCTGGGAATACCCGAGGGAACGTCCCGCTTCCATCTGCCCCTTATCAATGGATACAATAGCCCCTCTGATGACCTGCGATACATAGGCACCACTGTACATACCAAGCGCTACAATTCCACAGACCCAGGGTTCCGTATCTATTCCGAAAAGAATCGGCAGACCGTAATAGATCAGCACTAATTGTACAAGCAACGGCGTGGAGCGGAACCATGACAGATATATTTCCGCAACAGCCCTGCATACTTTTTTCTTTGATAACTGACCAAACGCCACGATAAGGCCAATCAGCATGCTTAATGCAAATCCGGTAAGTGTGTAAAAAACGGTTGCCCAAAGTCCTGTCATCAAAAAAGAAAAATTACCGTTTCTGAATACCACTAAAAAATCCATAATAGCTCCTTTCCACCTGCTGCCTGTACAAGATATTACTTATTTATTCACCAAAATATTTTGCGGCAATTTCATCGTAAACGCCGTTTTCTTTAATTGTTGCAAGTGCTGCGTTCATTGCATCCAGAAGTTCTGTATCTTCCTTGCGAATACCAAAGCCGTAAAGTTCCTCAGTAACCGCATAATCCAGTACCTTAACTTTATCAGACTGGGATGCATATACCTTCGCTGCCGGTCTGCCGGTAATCACGGCATCTGCTTTACCGGATTCCAGAGATAAGAACATCTCATTGTTAGTCTCTACCTCGACTCTCTTGATATCCGGATAATTCTCTTCCAGATAAGTAACCGATTTCGTGCCAACCTGGACAGCCACTTTCTTATCCTTCAGATCCTCAATTGTACTAATAGAATCATCTTCCTTCAGAACCATAATGGAAAGACCACCGGGATAATAAGTATCCGTGAAGTTAATGCTTTCTTTTCTTTCGTCCGTAATATACATACCGGATGCAATCACATCAAATTTCTTTGCTGTAAGTCCGGGAATCAAGCCCTTAAAATCGGTATTTACAAATTCCACGTCATCATAACCCATTTCCTCTGCCAATGCTTTCATCAGGTCAATATCAAAGCCTGTATATTCATCATTTTCCACATACTCAAATGGCTGGAATGTTGCATCGGTTCCCACGTACAGGGTGCCCTTTCCGCCGGTTGCTTCTGTTGTTTCAGTGGTCGCTTCCGTACTTTCCGTACTTTCTGCAGAAACAACCGATTCTGTCTTGGGTTCTGCGGCCGGTGTACTCTCCTGTTTGGAAGAGGAGTCTCCGCATCCTGCAAGAGCTCCCATGACCATTACTGCTGTTAACATTGCGATAATTTTTTTCTTCATAGCTTTTTTCCTCCTTGTGTAAAATACATTGCTGCTTTTATACAAAAAAGCGCACAGATTTTTGATCTGTACGCCTTTGTACCAATTTAATGAATTACGTTTATACACTCTGAAATTTTTTCATAAGGTTTTCAATCCGTTTGTTTACCATATCTTCCGTTAAGGTTGTCATATTTCCCTGATCAACGGTTGTTTTTCCGTTTACCACCACTTTCCTTATTGCCGTTGGCTGCATGGAATATACTAAATTGGGAAGCAGTTGCTCATAATTATCAAACATAGGCTGCATGGAAAAATCCTGTAAATCTATTCCGACAAAATCTGCTCGAAACCCTTCTTTTATGACCCCAATAGGAAGATCAAGAATGTTTCCGCCATTTTTTGTACCAAAGTCAAATGCCAGGTCGGAATCTATTGCTAATGCATCTAACTTATCAGCTTTCTGCAGCAAAGATGCCATCCTCATCTCTTCGAAAACGCTTATTCTGTTATTGCTGCAGGCTCCGTCCGTACCTACGCCTATTGTAACGCCACCGGCGGCCATTTCCCTGATATTCGTTACTCCATCTGCCAAAAACATGTTACTTGAAGGACAATAGGCAAGGTTTGCTTTTCGTTTGATAAAAAGCTTCAATTCGTTATCATCCAACCAGACTGCATGCACTGCCACCATTTTATCATTCAGAACTCCCAGCCTGTCCAACAGTTCCACCGGTCGTACGCCAAACTGTCTTTTCACATCCTCCACTTCAAAAGGTTCCTCAGCCACATGAATATGAAATTTCGTGTCCAGTTCTGTTGCAAGTTCATAGCCGGCTTTTACCATTTCCGTACTGGCTGCATGCAGGCTGTGCGGTGCCGGTACAACATTGGTCATAAGTTCTGCACTGCCATTGTATTTTTGTGCCAGTTCCTTTGTATTCTTCACTTCTGTATCAATGCTTTCCACATAGCCCTTCGGAGCGCCGTCCCAATCATACATTGTCCTTGCCAAAACCAGCCGGATTCCCACGTCCCTTGCAGCCTGTATGATTGCTTCATCACTCTGAAGCCCATCATTATGTACATAAAAGAAATCAGATACTGTAGTAACACCACATTTCATCATTTCGGAAAAGGCAAAAACCGCTCCTGTATAAAGATCCTCCGGCGTCAGAATAGGAGAATATTTATATAGTGCCTCGTCTCTCCATGTCAAAAAGGGTTTTCCTACTGCCAATCCTCTTAACAGACTCTGAAAACAATGATTATGAATATTGACTGTTCCCGGTACCATGACCAGATCTTGCCAGTACTCCACAGTTTCCCCGGGATATTCACTTTTAATAACCGCCAGGGAATCTATTTTTTCGATTTTGCCATCCCTGATGACTACTGCTGAATCTGTCACGATCTTTCCATCCTGAAAAATCACTTTCGGAGCAATGATTTTCATAATACTTCCTCCCTTTCCGGTCTTTGCCGTCATACGGATGCTTAAATCATTCTGCATCCAATATCCTGTCCAGCCTCAGAATGGTTGACAACAGTACATTGCCTGCAGCTTCAATATCTTCTATTCTGCTGTACTCTTCCACACAATGGCTTTTACCGCCGATACTCCTGACAAACAGCATTCCTGTTCTGGTAAATGAGGTCATGTGTACTGCGTCATGACCTGCCATACTGACAAGTGAAACAGGTTTCTCCTGCACTTTCAGGGACTCCTCCGTCAGGACATTCCCGATCAGATCATCCATGACCACACCATCCTGATTCAGATTGATTTCTCTCTGTATAAATACACCACGCTCTTCTTCAATTTCTGAAAAGCGCTCTGAAATGCTCCTTAAAAATTCATTTTTATCTTTCTGATCAGAGGTTCTGATTTCCATTATAAAGCTTACGGTGTCGGGGATTATGTTTGCGGAATCCGGCTTTACACTTAATTTTCCAACCGTTGCCACAATATCTGTCCTGTTAAAATCCCTTGCAACTTTTTCTATGGCAAGAACGCAACAGCTTGCTGCTGTCAATGCATCATGCCGAAAATTCATTGGCGTGGTACCGGCATGATTGGCTTCTCCATGCACGGTAACCACTTCTCTGTAGATACCGGTAATGGCTGTTACTGTTGCTACCGAAAGCCCGGCATCATCAAGATTTCGGCTCTGTTCAATATGACATTCTATAAAAGCACTCATTTCCCGGCCTGACATCTGTGATGCTTCTAATTGCCCAATATCTCCTCCGGCTTTCTTTATTGCTTCTGAAAGCATCATGCCATTGTTGCAGTCTCTGGCTTCAAGAAGTATTTTTGCGGTCAGCTTCCCCGTGATACTGCGGCTGCCCATTGTCGAAATGGAAAACGGATTCGGTTCCTCTGCAGTAAACATCAATACCTCATATGGATGTCTCAGTTTCATTCCCGTTTCCTGTAAAATCTGCATAACCTCAATTCCCAGAAGTACGCCCATAGCACCATCATATTTACCGCCATTGGGAACAGCATCATGATGAGATCCGATCACAAGCTTTTTCAGATTCTCTTTGCCGGGAATTACTGCATGAATATTGGCAATGGCATCCGTATACACATCAGCGTTCAGGTTCTTACAATAATCAGTCAGCCATTCTCTGGCTTTTAAATCTGCGCGGCTTCCAATTGATCTGTCTATGCCGCCATTTTGATTGAGACCAAATTTGGCAAGTTCCTGTATATTGCTGTTTAATCTTTCTCTGTTTACTGCAAGGAGCATTTACTCACCTTCTCTCGGTGTAATAGACATCATTTTCTTTTTCAAAAGCTTCCAAACGATTTAAACGTTCTTCCAGTCCGGCTGTCTGACCTGCAATATCCCGAATCAGATAATTTAACAGCACTGTAGGTGTTCCGTAACTGTCAAAAATGGAATTGGAAGAAACCGGCACTTCAATATGGTATTTCACATAGGGAATCATCGGACACATCATACTGTTGGTCATAAGTCCAATCTCAAAACCGGCTTCGTGAAGCTCTTTTAATTCTTTAATCAGGATATTTGGATATCTTGGAAACATAATTGTAAAAATAAAGACATCTGCAGGATCCTCCAGAATCAGATTGTTCCATTCCGGTGTCTGTGGTGTTACCACCTGAACGTTATCCCTGATTTTAGAAAGTGTATAATGGATTTCATCCAATAAAGTTGCAGAAATTCTTGCCGACATCAGCACAATCTTTTTCTGATGAGCCAGCTGCTTTGCAATGGCCTGATAATGACTTCCTGCCACAATTTCCGGCAACCTGTCTAACTGCTTCTGTTCGACCTCAATGATCTGTGCAAGATCTGCATGCTCTTCCCGTATGTTTTTTAACCTGTCCGGAGCCGTAAGGGGCTCATAGATACTTTCCTTCCATCTTTTCGAAAACTCACTGTATCCGGCAAAACCAAGCTGGTTACAGAATCTGGTAACGCTTCCCTGGCTGACCCCTGCTCTTTTTGCCACCTCTGTGGCATTCAGCATACCAATACTGACCCAATTGTCTTCCATAAACTTACCAAGTTTACGAAATGTATTAGATGTATGCGATGTAATTGCTACCTGTTCCTTAAAATCCTGTTGTGACACTGTCATCCTCCCCTTTTATATTTACTGATACATGAATGACACCCGGATTACCAGATTTGGTATCGATTTTTACCTTATCGCGTTGTCCGGTTATCATTGCCAGCTGCCCTCGTTTTATCAACTGCTGATTTATTTGAAAATCCTCTTCCGGGCTATAAAAGAAATCCATTCCTGCTATCTTTTCAAATAAAGCACTTCCATTACTGGTAATAACATGAATGCTTCCCCGGCAGTTCTGATACATCAGATTAAAATCCTGTGCGCACCCCTGACTGACGGTTTCCCAACTTCCTTCAAAAGCATATGGTTTATATGGTGCAATCGTAACCGGTGCCTCCTGTCCATGCTGCAAAACCATATTTCCTCTTAACAATACAATTTCTCTGTGAATACCGTCTAACTTTGTAAAAACAGATGTTTCTTTCTCTACCGTGGCGGAGCTGATGCGAAAAAGAAAATTCCGTTCTTTATAAGAGGACCCTTCAGGATACAGGTACATTTCTGTTGTCTTCCCGCCGGCCCAGACTGAAGTGGAAAAATCAGACTCATTCATAATCTTAATTTCCATTCAACAATTGCTCCTTTTCTGCTTTTGGGATTCCAAAAAAGAAGACGCCATAAGATCTGCTCATGACGTCCTTGCCTTTTATATGCGTATTATAGGTCTGTGTTTTTTCATTGTCAATACAAAAATGATATTTTCATCAATTTTATGTTTAGTTATTGATATTTCTATTCATTTTCTGCTTTTCTTTTTCATTTTATGCAGTTTAAGGTTGTAGTTTTCCGCCGGACAGGCTATAATAACTACAGATATAAACTGATGCGTGTTTACAAAAGGAGTTATGTATATGGAGCTTTTATTATTGGGCGGTGGCCTGTTAATTATTATTTTTGCCGTTGTAGTTTCCGTGATTGCTTCCGTTACCAGTGCGGTAGCTGCCGATCAGGATGATGAAGAAGAAAACTAAACCATTTCCCCGGCTTCAATTCTCGCAGCCAGTTCTTCCAGATACATCCATCTGTCCATTTTTTCATCCAATTTCTTTTTCAGTTCTTCCGTTTGCTGATTGATTTCCTGCAATTTGACGAAATCCGAGGCATATTCGGAAATACTGTCCTCCAGTCCTTTGATTTCCTCTTCCAGTGCGGCAATGTCCGCTTCTATGGTTTCATATTCTTTCTGTTCATGATAGGAAAACTTTAACTTACGTTTACCGGGCTGGCGGTTATCCTCTCTGGCCCTGTTTTCCCTGCTGCCTGCTTCCCGGCCTTCCTTACTGCCCGAAGCCGTTTCCGCCTCCACGCTTTTTCGCAGAAGGTAATCGGAATAATTGCCCTCGTACTGCCTGAGGGTCCCATCCTCAAAGGCAAAGATGCGCTTCATGGTGCGATCTAAGAAATACCGGTCATGGGACACGGCAATGACGATTCCCTGAAAGGTAT
>JBJFCA010000080.1:0-4215 GCA_051888725.1 Lachnospiraceae bacterium | reverse complement strand
AGGAACCGTCGCCGCAAACGGCAATTACCTGCTTGTCCGGTGCGGCAAGTCTGGCACCCATGGCCGCCGGTATGGAATATCCCATGGTACCCATTCCGCCGGAGGTAAGGAATTTTCCTTTTTTTACAATATGATAACCGCAGGACCAGATCTGATTCTGTCCTACATCAGCCACATACACGCCGTCTTCTTTCATTTTCTCTGACAGCATGGTAATAAAAGCTGCCGGATCAACAAAATCCGGATTGGGATTTCTCTTCGGCATCATACTTGTTTTGTATCCGTTCAGTGTCTCTACCCATTCTTCATGTTCACAGGTAAACTCCTGCTTTAAGAAATCTTCAAATATATGCTTTGCATCTCCGACCAAAGGAATGGTAGGGCCTGCATTCTTACCGATCTCTGCAGGGTCCACATCCATATGTACCAGGATTTTGTTCTGTGTAATAAGATCCGGCTGGCTTACCGCTCTGTCTGCCACACGCGCACCAACCATGATCAAAAGATCCGACTCATTCATGGCCCTGTTGGCATAAGCTTTGCCGTTATTCCCCACCATGCCGAAATACAAAGGATGTTCGGTGGGCATTACGCCGATTCCCATCATCGTGGAGACAACAGGGATCCGGTACTTTTCAGCAAATTCACGAAGCAACTCCTGGGCTTCGCTTAAAAGCACACCGCCACCTGCACAGATAATAGGACGTTTTGCATGTTCCAGTGCCTTGATCACTTTTTTTATCTGTACAATATGCCCCTTAACCGTCGGCTTGTAGGTTCTGATGCTGATATCCTCCGGATAGGAAAAACGATTGATGACAGCGTTCTGCACATCAATGGGAATATCAATGAGAACCGGTCCTTTTCTTCCGGAATTGGCAATATAAAATGCTTCCTTGAAAATTCTCGGAATATCCTGTACGTTTTTTACAAGATAGCTGTATTTCACAAAGGATTCCACAGCACCGGTGATATCCGCTTCCTGAAATACATCACTGCCCAGAAGTTCACTGTTGACCTGTCCCGTAATACAGATCAAAGGAATACTGTCTGCAAAAGCAGTGGCGATTCCGGTAATGACATTCGTAGCCCCCGGTCCGCTTGTGACCGCACACACTCCGGGTCTGCCCGTCATTCTTGCCATACCGCTTGCTGCGTGGGCCGCATTCTGTTCCGTACGCACCAATACTGTTTTGATATCGGACTGTAAAATACTGTTATAAAACGGGCAAATTGCAACACCCGGGTATCCGAATACAACCTTAACGCCCTCTGCTTCCAGGCATTTAATAATAGCGTCTGCTCCGATCATATGATTCTCTCCGTTCTTTCGTTTCCGGCCTTAAGAAACGTAACTTGGTATCCAATACGCTTTCAGCGCATATTTTATATTTTAACACAGCAGCCTTTCAATGGCAATGCTTACATATTGTCTTTTACGGAAAGATATGATAGATTAGAATGGTATGGAAAAGGAGGATTTTTCATGAAAGCAAAGCATTATCTGTCCATTGCGGCATTCTCTGTATGTCTGATTTTATCAGGGTGTGGCAAATCAGATCCTGAACAGGTTAAATTTGAAAAGGATATTAATACTTTCTGTGACAATGTAGCGGAAATTGATACAAATATTAACAATATTGACAGTGCATCCGAAGATGCACCGGATATCCTGCTGGATTATTTAGACCAGCTCGACCAGCAGTTCAAGCTTTTGGCAGAAATCTCCGTACCCGACGAATATGCTTACGTGGAACAGCTTGCCGATGAAGCCAGCGAATATATGTCAACAGCTGTTGCCTCCTATCATGAAGCATATTCCAACAATTCCTATAATGAATACACGGCTGATTTTGCCAGGGAAAACTATGAACGCGCCTGCAAACGTGTCAATGTGATGCTGGATCTTCTGCAGGGCAGGGAAATTACGGACGCCGATGTAGTCATTGAAACAGGAGAATCTGACTGATTATCCCCCGGATTGCTATCCGTCGGATTCTGATTCATGGAATTTTGATTTGTGATTTCTGACAACGGTTTTATGGTATACCCCATTTCTTCCCATTTCGTCAGCAATTCATCCAGTATTTCTCCGTTCGTGCGGGAAGTGCTGTGCAAAAGCACAATTGCTCCCGGATGGATACGTCCCGTCAGTTTTTCAAACGCTTCTTCATGCGTGGGCTGTTTATCCTGATACCAGTCCACGTATGCCAGACTCCAAAAGAAAGTCTGATATCCCATTTTGTTGGCCATTTCCATATTTGCCGTGCTGTATTTTCCCTGAGGGGGCCGGTAGTATTTTTCCATTTTCGTACCGGTAATGGATTCAAAAAGCGTTTCCACATCTTCCGTTTCTTTTCTGAAGGATGCTTCATCTGAAATTTTAGACATATCCAGATGATGATAGGTGTGATTTCCTACCGTATGTCCGTCTTCCACAATCCGCTTTACAATCTCGGGTGCCGATTCCAGGAAATGACCTACTACAAAGAAGGTGGCTTTCACATTATGTTTTTTTAGGGCATCCAGAATAGGCTCCGTATTACCGTTTTCATAACCGCAGTCAAAGGTTAAATAGATGACTTTTTCTTCTGTTTCTCCCACATAATATGCATTATACTGTTTTAACTCTTCCGCACTGACATTTCCGGTTGGCTTACTTCCTTCTGCTCCAAATCCGAGACCCCAGTTTTCCGCAGTTAAGATCTTTACGGCATTTACTTTTTCATCACAGCTTGTAAAATAGCCGATAGCCTGACCCACAAAATACATGGACAGCAATAAAATAGTAACAAAAATTTTTTTCATAAAAAACCCTGATATACTTTTTACAAGTATATTAGGGTTTCTCAAAATCATTCCATACTAATCTGTTTTTCTCTTTTTTCAATCCATTTTCCCCGAATCAGCATAATACCGATGGGAAACAGAAGAAAACTGATCCATTGTGAAGTAGATACGCCAAGCACATTTCCCCGTATCACATCACCTCTTAAAAATTCCAGGCAGAATCTGGCTATTGTATAATAAACCAGATAAATGCCGAGCAGCTGTCCGGTTTTCATCTTCATTTTTTTCATGAGGAAAAATAAAACACCGCACATTAAAAAATTGAGTCCGGCCTCCAAAAGCTGTACCGGAAATCTCGGAACGTCATCAAGTTCGGGAACCAGTTCGTTGTAGGGAAACTGAATACTGAACGGGCCGTAGTATTCTATGCCATAACAGCAGCCTGCCATAAAACAGCCGATTCTTCCAAAACCGTGAACAAACGGAATCAGCGGCGCTACAATGTCCATATACGGATATACCGGTACTTTATATATTCTGCAGTAGACATAAACCCCTGCCGCAGCGCCCAGTAATCCGCCATAAAAAACAAGACCGCCGAAAGCATAAGCTCCCGCATCCAAAGGACTTTGCTTTACGTACGCAATAAATGTAGAAAAATGGGTGATGATCTGTGGTAGTTTACTAAAAAAATACATCAGTTTCGCACCGATACCCAGACCAATTGCAGCATAAATTGCGGCATAGATAATATCCTCTTTCGGAAGCCCGTATGAAGGTGCCAGCTTTCCGGCAATCAAAACCGCAATAAAAAATGCAATGATAAAAATAATCCCATACATCGGGAGATCCACGGTACCAAACAGATGAATACTTGGTAACATTAATTTTCTCCTTTATCTAATAATGGCCGGAGCATAACGCCTCGGCCATTGTCATTATGTTCTTAAGCTGTCTAAAGAAATTAATAATCCCAGTCTTCCATATCTTCAAATAAATTATTCAAAGAATTAACGCCTCTGGAAATATCGCTGGAAGCCTTGCAGCTGCTTCCTACACATCCATAGCAGCCATAACCGCCGGATGTACATCCGCAGATACTGCAGCCTGCTGCAAAGATTACGCCGAACACAAGACCGATGATACCGCAAACAAGACCGCCGTTACCCTTCTTTTCAGGTGAAGTCTTATTCACATTGATACCAAGAACCAGTGCCACAATACCCAGTGCAATTGCAATTACAGCGGGAATAACACCAAACATGATACCGCCAAGTACAGCCATTACAATGCTGACAATACCACATACTAAAGCAATCGTTGCATTAGGATTGCTTGCTGCAGGAGCCTGAGGCATAGGCTGTGCATAAGGTGCTGCCTGTGCATAAGGATCTGCCTGAGGTGCAGGTGTAGGCTGTACGCTCT
>JBJFCA010000079.1:0-4224 GCA_051888725.1 Lachnospiraceae bacterium | reverse complement strand
TCCAGCAGTTATCTAATGTGGTATCCTTACTGGTCTTACCAAGGATACCACCGGCATAGGAATATCTGTAAATCTTGGGATTTCCACTGTAATCCGTCTCTCTGTAGGTGTTTTCCCCTGTTTCTTCATCGGTTGCAAGAATCTGTTCTGCTGCGTATAGGATGGATGCCGTGGCTTCGATAGGGGTGGCATTCTCCACATTGTTTACGTACAGTCTGGTATTTTCGTCGTTATACCCCATGACGCCGCCCACATAGATCTCACCGGATATGGTACCGAAAGACACCTTCGTGCTCTCTGCTCCCTGTCCGGAAAGAAAGACCATTTTATTTGAAGGGGTAATGGAAAGACCAAGCTTCTCCGGCAGGTGATCCAGAATCTCTTTCTTCTGAGTCAGGGATTCCTCTGCATGCAAAGAAGACGCATCAGACTTTTCAAATGCATCTACCAGTTCACGCTGCACAATATAAACACCACCGTGTTCACCTTCTGCATCCTTCCGGATCCAGTCGTCATCCGCTGTATTATCAAACAACAGATTGTAGCCTACAAAACCGCCCACAAAGGCTTTTCCTTCCAGGATGCCCAGAAAATTATCCGTCAGAAATACGCCATTGATCCGGTGTACGCCTGTATTGTCCGCCATATTTATAATATTTCCGCCAATATTTCCGCCTACAAAATAGCTGCCTTCCACCCGGTTGGGATTGGAATGGATAAAACGTGCTTCCCACACTTCCCCTGACATATTCATCAAAAGGTCCACGGAAGCATTCAGTCCCGCGTAGCCGCCCACAAAGCAGCTGCCTTCATCCCCCAGTACGTAGCCGCTGGCAATTTCATAATCTTCCACGATGGAATCCACATCATTGTACCCTACAATACCGCCGACATAATGATGCCCTTTCACATAGCATACCGTGGAGAATCTGTTTCCTGTCGCGGCAACCGTGCTGTTTTTGCCATCCGCACTGATGATTCGTTCCGTATTGCCGATGACGCCGTTATTGTATCCGGCAATCCCCCCTGCATAATTTCCGGAATACAGTGCAGTAAAACACGTATCTGCAGTAGCTGCTTTCACCGTGCTGTTACATCTGTAGATGTAGCCGGCATTATATCCTGTAATACCGCCGGAATAGGCATGTACCGCAATAATGACACCTTTATTAATCCAGTTATCGATCTTAACATGCAGATTTCTCTCAGAATCAGGCAAAAGCAGACCGGTAAGCTTTTCCGGATCTTTTGCACCTCTCATACTGATATCATGATTTTCAGAGTCTTTATCTCTCACGCCGGCATTGCAACCGGTGATGCCTCCCGCATATTCGTAAGCAATGACATGGTTCGTATTTTCACCCTGTTTGGAGGTACCGCCGCCTATAATACCACTGGCGGGGCCGATGTTGAATCCCACGATACCGCCCACATAACGATATCCGAAAAGATAACCCTCCCTGCCTTTCTGCGACTGTGTGGAGCACTGATTGATCTGTCCGAAATAATTATAACCTGCCACACCGCCTACATAGACGCCTTTCAATCTGCTGTTCAGTTTGTCCCGGTCAGACAGAATCAGGATGAGAGATTCACTGTCATACTGCGGTGAACTGATACATTTCTCAATCGTGATTTTACCGGTGTTTTCCTCATCCTGATTGTAGCAATATCCCACAATACCGCCGATATAACGGGGTTCCTCCGGTCCCTCGTTTCCGGCTTCCCCGGCAGTACCGCTTTCCGTATAAATCTCACGCAGTTCTGACGTATTCACACCTGCAATTTCACCATAATTCTCACAGTCATGGATGATTATGGTCAGTTCTGTGGGGTTGGTAATAAGCTGCCTTGTCTGTACAGAAAGTCCTTTTAATTCCGTCAGATCCACTCCTACAGACTGAAATTCGTTGCGAATCATACCCAGGATACCGCCGACAGCTTCCACGCCTTCCACCTTGGCCCGATTCACCAGTTTGCCCATATCCATGGATTTCTGTGCCGGCAGCTGATACCCGATGATTCCGCCCACATGCTTTCTTCCGGCAACCAGACTGTTTCCGTCCGTATTCAGGGTTTCCAGATTTTCTGCCAGACCGGCATTGATACCGCAAAAGCCGCCTACACAATCAAAACCCGATACGGTAAGAGCGTCCAGCTTCAGATCCTTAATGGTACCGTAGTTCACATTGACAAACCCTGTGGGCCTGTTGCTGTCCATTTCATACGTTCCGGCATGATCGGAAAGATAGACGCCGTACAAAACATTTGCTATTTCCGAAACTGAAATGCCCGTGATGGTTTTTTGGTTACCGTCGATCACATCCCGTTCCCGCACCTGGGAAACAGAAGGAAAATCACAGTTGTATCTGGTCACATTATCAATTGTGCTTCCATCCGGATTCACTAAAAGACCATTGAGAGACGAGAGCCGGAAATTTCCGGCTGTATCATAAGAATTGTATAAATTTCCGTTCTTTTCAAATTCTGTCCAGTCAATATCGGATTTTAACAGGAAGGTAACCCCGGCAATCCTTTCTGCCGCTTCCACGCTGCCTGCTTCCTTTTCATAGGACAGATCTTCTATATAACGGATATTGTAAAGATGACGTGCATTGATAACGGAATACGTAAATTCCGTGCCGTCCCCGACCTCTTTTTCCTTTTCTCCGGCAAAAACAGGATGCTTTGCTTCCTGATTTTTGAATACGTTCAGGTTACCGAAATTGCTCACTGTTTTGGACGCCGTAAAACCGTCACCCGTTGCAGTAACCGAGGCGTACACATTGTCTGCACTGACGCCGAACCGAAAGAAGCTTAAAGTGCCCGCAAACTTTGTATCTGCTGCATCTGTCGAACGGATATCTTCCAATTCCCTTTCATACAGTTCCGTTGTGGCCTGGATATCTGCCGCATCCAGAACAACATGCACCGTATAATCCGGCTCAACCCATGCGAGTACAGGAAATTCGCCCAAAGCAATTTCCGTTCCGTCGGTATCGTACCTGCTTACCGGGCAGCTTACCATCTCTGCATTCTGCGCATTTTTAAGCCGGGTACCGTCTAACTTCAGTGTGAGTTTCTTATCGTTCACATTCTTTGACCCATTTAAATCGATTATATAAGTCAGCTGGGAAGTCAGAATTGTCCTATACTCAGCGGATAATCTGCAGGTCAGATAAAAGGTCTCTTTGTTATACAGCTTCACGCCGGACAAAGCGGGCATAATCATCTCGTTTTTGGTAGCGGTATAAAGAGTATCCACCCCATAATAGCCTACCATGCGCTCTCTTCTGTAATTCTCCGTACGGTCCGAGATATCGGCCACACCATTTCCTTCTGCCGAAGCCTCTTTATCTTCCGGCACATTCAGATAGACAAACCGGTCATTTAAGTCACTGTACAGTACCGAAAACACCTGTCCGTCTTCCGGTGTGATTTCAATGCAAATAGAGGCACCGTTGCCGCTGCCGTCAGAACTCTTGCTTCCGTTCAAAACAGAAGCATCATATACATAGGAGCCCACAAGTTCAAATACCCAGTAGGCTTCAGGATTACTTGCTTTCAGGCCTTCAGGGTCCTTAAGATACTGCTCATATTCCCCTGTCTTTGCACGAAGAGAAACGATTTCATCCTGATACAGACTTTCCGTTGTCTTGTTTTTACTCTCCGGATAAATCGCAGTCAGGGAGTATGCCTCTCCTTCCGCATTCTTAATCAGCGAAATGGAGTCCGTCAGATTGAGGCCTACCGCAGCATATTTCTTACCGGTCTTATCGTCCACGGTTCCTCCGGACAAAGAACTTTTCAGGTCCTCCAGTCTGCCGTCTGCGCCAAACTCCGCAAGCTGATTCTGTGCCGCAATATATAAAATCTGTGCATACTCGTTTTCTCTGTTGAAATTTGACCAGTCCTGCCACGCAAGCAGGCCTGCGATGGATAAGGAAAGTAAAATGGACAAAACCACCAGTGTTACAATCATTTCCACCAAAGTAAAGCCTTTATTATTTTTATGGACATAATACCGCTGCTGCCGCATTTGTCTTGCGTCGCTTCTGCGCATATCGCCACCTCTTTTGTATTTGCCGTTACATCGTTTTCATCAGTTTATAATATTCCGTAAAATTATATCATTGTTTTCGGCAATTTTCAACAATTCTTAAGGCTTTAGGTTGCGTAAATTTAGCTTCGGATTTAATAGGTTAGAGTTCACCTGTGATGCGC
>JBJFCA010000078.1:0-20014 GCA_051888725.1 Lachnospiraceae bacterium | reverse complement strand
ACAATCCGACGCTGTTTATGCAGGTGTTTATGCAGGAACTGATACAGAACTCTTGATTTTTAATAAAGAGAGCGGTATTCTTGCCGGTGACGCAAGTCATATGGAAATCAGGGTTTCCGAAAGTGTATTACCGATAAAGGGACCTGAAATTGCAGGATACGGGATTCTGTCAGACGGACGTATCTGCCTTATGGAGCAGGGAAATAAAAGTACCGTATTTTATTATGTGCCTGCAGGAAAATAACTTTTTTGAAAGTTTTCAGAAAGGGAATAGCGAATCAATTGAAAAACAAATCTATCATAAGAACAAAAATTAACAAAATAATGTTCATTCTTATCAGCACATTTATTCTGTGCCTGACAGCCTGTGGCAGAAAAACAGAAAATGAAAGTTGTAAAGAGACAGTATTGGTGCTGGCAACTTTTGACGACAATGCTTATCTTAAAGAACGGGTACAACAATATAATTCGATGCAGCAGTCGTACCGGATTGAAATACAAAGAATGATGAGATCTGATCAAGCACAGGAAGATGGGATTTTATTAATTCAGAGACAGATAGCATCAGGGAAGGGACCAGATCTCATTAATTTTGGAAATGATTATACAACGAGCGATATTGTCGGTGCATATACTGAAGATTTATTTACCTATATGGGAGAGAATGTGAAAATTGATTATTTTGAAAATATAGTGGAGGCATTCTCCTATGAAACAAAACTATACGCTGTACCACTTGGGTTTACTATGAAGAGTTTTGTGGGTACAAAACAAGATCTTGGTTCCGGCAGCAGCTGGACGATTAAAGAGATGATGGATTGCTATCACGGACAGGGGAAGGAAAAGCTTTTGTATCCCGGAGCATTTAAAAAGGATGTATTAGGTACCATCCTGACTGGCAGCATGGAATATTATATGAATTGGGAAACAGGAGAATGTAATTTTGACGGAAATGAATTTTGCGATGTGTTACAGTTCTGTAATGAGTTCCCTGATCAATTGAAAATAACAGATGATTTTTCCGTAAAACAGATTTTTTTAGAGGATAAAGCACTGCTTCTGCCTGTAAATGTACGAACTGTTTATGATATATGCAGAGTAGAACATATTTTTGGAGGAAAAGAGGTTAACTTTATTGGCTTTCCCGTAGAAGGAAAAAGTGGAACCATGATACAGTCCTGCGGACCTGTTCTTGCGATTAGTAAAAGCAGTTCCCATAAAGATGCAGCGTGGGCTTTTCTCTCATGGCTTTTAAGTCCGTCTGTCCAGAATGAATTACCTTCTGGATTTCCAATATGTCGCATGGCATTCGAAGAACAACTAAATAACGCACAAAAATTAGAATATAAAAATAATGCAGAAGGCAGGGCGGAGCGCGTAGTAAAACAACAGGTTATTTTTGAAGGAGAGGATCCCATAAATATTTACTGCATTACACCTAAGCAGGCAGAGCAGTTGATTACTCTGGTTGAAGGGGCTGAGATGAGCAGTCAGTCCGATCCGAAGATCTATGGGATATTTCTGGAAGAAGCAGATTATTATTTTAATGGTGATAAAAGTTTAGAGGACACAGTAGATGTCATACAATCCAAACTTCTTATATATGTGAATGAAAAGATTAATTAAAGCATTGCTGTAATTAAAGTTTAAAAAATGAGGAGATTAGTCCTACTGACAAACTGACCACGCCTATGCATCACTAATCCTATGAAGAATTTTAATGCAGAATTTTTGCTATATTAAAGATGCAAATGCCTCAAAAATAATGTATAATAATGGGAACAGTGATTACAGGAGGCAGCAATGGATCTGTTTGAATACATGAGACAAAATAATATGGAGAAGGAAGCACCCTTAGCGGCAAGGCTCAGACCCACGACTCTTGATGAGGTCGTAGGACAGCAGCATATCGTGGGCAAGGATACCCTGCTGTATCGTGCCATCAAGGCGGATAAGTTGAGCTCCCTCATTTTTTACGGCCCGCCCGGAACCGGCAAGACTACGCTGGCCAAGGTGATCGCGGGCACCACCAGTGCGGATTTTATGCAGATCAATGCGACGGTGGCAGGCAAGAAGGATATGGAAGATGTGGTGGAGAAAGCCAAAAACAACCGGGGCATGTATGGGAAAAAAACGATCCTTTTCATCGATGAGATTCATCGTTTTAACAAAGGACAGCAGGACTATCTGCTTCCGTTTGTGGAGGACGGCACCCTGATTCTCATCGGAGCCACTACAGAAAATCCCTATTTCGAAGTAAACAGTGCTTTGATTTCCAGATCCCTTGTGTTTGAATTAAAGCCGCTTGGCAGTGAGGACATCAAAACTCTGCTGAAAAGAGCCGTATATGATAAAGAAAAGGGCATGGGAGCTTATGATGCCCAGATAGACGAGGATGCCCTTTGCTTCCTGGCAGAGCTTTCCGGCGGGGATGCCAGACATGCCCTGAATGCGGTAGAACTGGGGATTATGACCACGGAAAGAAGTGAGGACGGCAAGATTCACATTACGTTACCGGTAGCCCAGGAATGTATTCAGAAAAGAGTGATGAGATATGATAAAACCGGGGACAATCATTACGATACCATCTCGGCCTTCATCAAAAGCATGCGGGGCTCCGATCCGGATGCGGCGGTCTATTATCTGGCCAGAATGTTAGCATCGGGAGAGAGCGTGACCTTCATTGCCAGAAGGATGATGATCTGTGCTTCGGAGGATGTGGGAAATGCGGATCCCCAGGCACTGCAGGTGGCAGTCAGTGCATCCCTTGCGGTGGAAAGGGTAGGGATGCCGGAGGCACAGATCATTCTGTCCCAGGCAGCAGCCTATATTGCCTGTGCGCCTAAGAGCAATGCCGCAAACAACGCCATTGCGGAAGCCATGCAGACCGTGGAGGAGACCGGCAATCTTCCCATTCCCGTGCATCTGATGGATGCCCATTACAAGGGGGCAGCGAAATTAGGACACGGCATCGGGTATAAATATGCACATGATTATAAAAATAACTATGTAAAACAGCAGTATCTGCCTTATGAGCTGACAGGCAGGGAATTCTACCGTCCCTCCGGTAACGGCTATGAGGTGAAGATCAGAGAGCATATGAAACGGATTAAAAAAGAGGCGGAAGAATAGATGAACAAAGAAAAAGCAAAAATCTTAAACAATAAACTCTTTCTGTATGTTACGGAGTTTTTCTCGGGGATGTCGGTAATGGCAGTGGAGCTTGGCGCAAGCAGACTGTTAGCACCGTATTTCAGCTCTTCCCAGATTGTCTGGACCATCATTATCGGAACCATTATGATCGCCATGGCACTGGGCAATATTTATGGCGGTAAAAGCGCGGACAAAAATCCCAATCCGGATAAGCTCTACGGCAGAATCCTGATTGCTGCCATCTGGATTGCCTTGATTCCTGTAGTTGGGAAATACATCATTATGGGAGTTTCTGCACTGCTTATTTTTACCGTAAACAGTAATTTCCTGATTATTGCGGCATTTGCAGCCTGCATGCTCATCTTTGTATTTCCACTGTTTCTGCTGGGAACCGTGACTCCCTCCCTTGCAAAATATTCTGTTGAAAACCTGGAGGAAAGCGGGAAGGTCGTAGGTACGCTTGGCGCTTACAATACCATCGGCAGCATTATCGGTACTTTTGTACCAACCTTTATAACGATACCGGCAGTAGGTACTTCCATTACGTTTTTAATCTTTGCGGGGATTCTTCTGATACTTTCCGGGATTTACTTTTTCAGTGCAGGGCGCGGGAAAAAAAGAATGGCAGCGTCGGCGGCTGTTTTTATCGCATGCTGTGTCCTGGGGCATTTCCAGTCCTTTGCGTTCTGGGAGAAGAACCTTACCTATGAAGGGGAGTCTGTCTACAACTACCTGCAGGTAAAGGAGAATGACAGAGAAGTGATTCTTTCTACCAATGTACTGTTTGGCGTGCAGTCTGTTTATATGAAAGAGGACGGGCTTACCGGTATGTATTACGACTATGCCATGGCAGCACCGCTAATGGTTAAGGAAAAGGACCTTACGGAAATGAAGATGCTGATCTTGGGGATGGGAACCGGTACCTATGCCACCCAGTGCGAAAAATATTATGGTGAAATGTCCATAGAAGGGGTGGAAATTGATGAGAAAATCACGGCTCTTTCCAGAAAGTATTTTGCACTGCCGGAAAAAGTGAAAGTAACGACATATGACGGCAGAGCCTATCTGAATGCGGACAAGGAAACGTATGATGTGATCATGGTGGATGCCTATCAGGACATTACCATTCCGTTCCAGATGTCTTCCGTGGAATTCTTTACACTGGTGAAGGAGCATCTGAATAAAGACGGTGTCATGGTGGTGAACATGAATATGAGAGGCACCGAAGAAGGCAATATCAATCAGTACCTGGCGGATACGATAGCCTGCGTATTCGGTACCGTAAAGACGGTGGATGTAAGCGGTGGTACCAACAGGGAACTGTTTGCATCGGACAATGCAGATATACTCACCGTCCTTAAGGACAGAACGGAAGCACTGCAAAATGAGGAACTGAAAAGCCTGATGGAGTATGTGGCATACACTATGGAGGATTATGACCCCGGAACCTATATTATGACCGATGACAAAGCCCCGGTTGAACTTTTAGGTATGAGAGTGATAGACAGCCTGATTCAGGATGAGGTCACCTACTATAAGAAGATTTATAAAGAACAGGGACTGGAGGGAGTCCTTCGCAATTTATAAAATTTGGAAAACATCAAAACAGGGAAGATACCAGATACTGGTAGATTTCCTGGTTTTTTTTCTGCCAGTTGTCGCAGATGGAAGAGGCAATTTCCTCTGTAGGAACGGATAATGTGAGCTCTATCAGGTTAGCCCCTTTTTCCTTTGCAACAAGATGAGCCTCATAATCTCCGGTCACGGATTTATAGTAATCCCCCTGAATGGACACTTCGTTTTTTAACTCCATTTCTTTATCGGAAAAGTAGGTATCAATATCCTCCTTGATGGCATCGCTTATCCTGTTTTCAAAAAAGCGAAGCGTTTCTAAACCTTCGGAGGTGATACTTAAGAGCGTACGGTTGCGTACGGTTTTGGCAGTCACGAGTCCTGTATCGATCAGTTCTGCCATCACCTGCTGCAGGGTGAAAAAACCGGTGTACTCTTTTTCCTGTATAAAGTCGGTAATCTGATTTTTGGTCAGAGGGAAAGTGACTCTGTTCAGCATATAAAGTACAATCAGTTTATACAGAGTAAGCGGATCCTGTGTCATAAAAACATCTCCCTTGATAAGTCTGCCGCTCCCGCATGGTACGGTGCAGCGTATTTAATACATTTTTCTTGTGGAGGCTCCATTGCGGCGCAATCAAATCTTTTCCGGCACCGTCTCCCGTTACCCGGTGCACCACGATGTCAGGAGAAAGAAGCTCCAGACAGTGAATGAGGATATCCAGATAGGAATCCATGGAAAGAACCGAAAAGCCGGGAATGGCATTTTTTTCATACAGCTCTCCAAGCACGGTATTTTTTAATACATGGAGTAACTGGAGCTTGATGCCAAACGGTGAAAAGCGGTTTATATAAGCAATTGTCTCATACATATCCTCTGCCGATTCCATGGGCAGTCCTAAAATGACATGTACAATAACCGGAATACCAAGCGTCTGTAAATGCTGCATGGCTTCTTCAAATACGGAAAGGGAATAGCCTCTGTTGATAAATTCTGCCACATTTTCATGCATAGTCTGCAGTCCCAGTTCCACCCAGATAAATTTCCCCGGATAGGCATCATGAAGCTCGGAAAGCAGAGCAAGTACGTCCGCTCCAAGACAGTCCGGTCTCGTGGCAATGGAGATGCCGATGACGTCCGGCCGGGAAAGGGCTGCCGTATACATTTTTTTCAGATACCGGATCGGCCCATAAGTATTGGTATATGCCTGAAAATAGGCAACGAAACGGCTGCCTGTATTTTTCTTTGCCAAAAGCTTTTTCCCTTCCTGCAGCTGAGCCTCTATACAAGAGGCGGTAGCAGAGACTGCGAAATCTCCACTGCCGCCTGCACTGCAGAAAATACAGCCGCCCTTTGAACGACCATCCCTGTTCGGACAGGAGAGTCCGGCGTCCAGGGAAATCTTATAACATTTTTCTCCATATACTTTTCTGAAATAGGCATTCAGAGAATAATACGGCTTACCCAGCCAAAAGTCAGGTATCTTCTGCATAAGTATCTCAGCTTTCCTTTATGTGAGCTTTTACGGCATTGGCAACGGCTTCAGCCACTTGGGGCATAAATGCTTCCGGCAGGATGTTGTCTTCGGAAAGCTCATCATCCGGCACCAGACCGGCAATGGCGGTGGCGGCAGCAAGTTTCATTTCCTCCGTAATCTGTGTGGCACGACCTTCCAGGGCCCCCTTAAAGATGCCGGGAAATGCAACCACATTATTAACCTGATTGGGAAAATCACTCCGTCCGGTACCAACCACACGGGCCCCTGCTTTTTTGGCAAGATCCGGCATAATTTCCGGCACGGGGTTTGCCATGGCAAACAGAATGGCATCCCTGTTCATGGATGCTACCATTTCTTCGGAAACGATGCCCGGAGCGGATACACCTACAAAAATATCGGCACCCTTCATGGCGTCTGCAAGACTTCCGGTTTCGTTTTTCGGGTTGGTGACCTCCGTCATTTTCTGCTGCATCCAGTTTAAGCCTTCGGTATCTTTGGAAACGATGCCTACTTTATCACACATTACAATATAAGGAAAACCATAGGTTAAAAGCAGCTTTGTAATGGCTACGCCGGCGCTTCCGGCACCATTTACCACTACCTTGCAGTCTTCCTTTTTCTTTCCCACGACCTTAAGCGCATTGATGATGCCTGCCAGTACCACAATGGCAGTGCCGTGCTGGTCATCGTGAAAGACGGGAATGTCCAGAATTTCTTTCAAACGTTCCTCAATTTCAAAACAGCGGGGAGCGCTGATATCCTCTAAGTTGATGCCGCCAAATCCGGGTGCAAGGTAGGTGACTGCTTTGATGATCTCTTCGGTATCCTGGGTATCCAGGCAGATGGGAATTGCATTAATACCGCCAAATTCCTTGAAAAGTACGGATTTCCCTTCCATTACGGGCATTGCGGCATAGGGACCGATATTTCCCAGACCCAGAACGGCACTGCCATCCGATACAACCGCTACCGTATTGGCTTTCATGGTATACCGGTAAGCAGCTTCTTTATCTTTGGCAATGACTTTACAGGGTTCCGCAACACCGGGGGTGTAGGCAAGGGACAAATCTTCTCTGGATTTTACGGGAGATTTGCTTACGATTTCCAGTTTTCCGTTCCATTCTTCGTGAAGTTTCAGTGCTTTTTCTGCAGGTGTCATGGTTTTTCCTCATTTCTTGTATTGATTTCATTTTTCTCTATCATAGTATATTTCGAAGGGAAAGACAAGTTCTTGTACCGATAATATTCATGGACAAGACTCCTGTATCCCAATTCTTTGATACTTTCATAGCGCAGACGGTAATTCCCCTTATAGTGCCTGCCGCTTTTTAAAAAACGCACATAGGACAGCAGGTATTCATCTAACTCTTTCAGCCCGTCACTGCAGGTAAGAACCGGGAAGAACCAGCGGCTCCAGGTAAAGCGGTCTTCTCCCTCTTCCTCAAAATATTTCCGGTTGAAGGTCCTAATAAGAAGACGGGCGCTTTCCTCAAAAGTAAGTGTCTTTTTACCGTTGTTTTTTTGCTGCCTGCGATAGAGAAGATGGGCTTTTCTCTTGATTTTTGCTTTCATTTTCCGCTTGGCAGCTTTTGATAAGTCAATCTGCCCGTTACGGCAGCAGAAGCCTAAGAATTCAAAAGCTTCGCCGGGGGCTGTGACGGTAAGCTTATCCGGGTTCATGGAGAGTCCCAGCGTATGGATCAAACCGGTTAGCTGTGCCTGGTAAGCGGAAAGCTCTTCCATGGAATCCGCAAAAATCAGGATGTCATCCGAATACCTGAAATAAGGAACCCCTTTCTTTGTAAAAGATTCGTCTACGGAAAGCAGGTAAAGATCTGCAAAAAAAGCAGAAGTCGGGGTACCTGCCATGGCACCCCGCATTTCCTCGGTTACAGTGCCGTTCTCATAAGCAGCGCCGGCCAGAAGCATTTTTTCAAAAAAATGATAGAGAGAGGGGTCATCGGTTAAAATCTCATGCAGGAGTGAAAGCAGGATATCCACGGACATGGAATTAAAATAATTGCTGATGTCCGCTTTCAGACAGAATTTGCGGGAAAGTCCCGGTACGGCAAGGATGTCCCGGATTGCATCTTTGGCGGAAATATTTTTCCGGAAGGAATAGCAGGCGGGACTAAGCAACGCATCATACCGGTAGAGGAGATGGGCAATGAGTTTCAGCAGCATGGATTCTGTCTCCGGAAAGGTATACACCACACGTTTTTTCCCGGTTCCGCTTTTGTTGATACTGAATTTTGTCGGAAGAGGAAGCATATAATCGGGATCCGTGAACTTTTCTGCAGCGGGCAGATATTTTTTCTCCCGGATAAAAGCATCTAAAGAGGCAGCATCTTTTTTGGACAGATGGTTTCTTTCTGTTTTGTACCGGTAGAATTCCTTCCAAACGGATTCTTCTTTTAATAATGTAAGAATTGACTGATTTGTCTGGTTCATTCATAGCCCCTTTACTGCATTTGAATGGAAACTTTCATTTCCGATTCCATGAAAAAAGACATAAAAAAAGAAAGAGAAAAAGCTTTGAAATAAGCTATGCTTATTTATACGGGATTTGAACAGAAGCCGGCTGCCTGCAAAGTCTTACCATGGCCGCTGCTTGATCCGCCGCAGGCGCAAAATGCATTTCTCTTTCTTTTTAACGATAGTAGGTACAGATTACAGATATTCGTGAAGTCTGTTTGTGATGTATTCCGGTTTGTTTTCAAAAGCGTATACAAAGTTAATCAGTGTGATTCCCTGTGATTCACCCAATTCTCTGGATTGTTTGTATGCTTTGGAAGCACAGGTGTTATTGTAGACCACCATAATCAGAAGCTTCGGTACGCCTGCCTCATAAATTGCAAAATCATAAGGCATGTAGCTGCTTTCTCCGCCGAATGTGACAGCGGACAGCTTTTCTTTTACCTCGTACTGGGGAAACTCCTGCGCAAGGATGGTACGCAGCTTTTTATACACATCCGCATGACGCAAAGGATCGCTGCCCTGAGAAGTGACATTGCCGGGAGCAATATTTTCTTTAATAGCATCAATTGTACTGCGGGTTGCCTCATTCACAACCTTGGAAACAGCATTTTTTAAAAGTCCGTCTAAAAATCCCATTAATTGTATCCTCCCATATATTTTGAACCGTGTTTTTTGTCAATTGCTGATAACCTTTATCCTATCACAGAATCGCGGAATCCGCAATGGAAAGGTGAAAATGGATTATGACCATTGCAATGCGCTGGCAGATGGTATAAAATATGTATTTATCAACGGAAAAGCAGCCCTGGCAGACGGCGTCCATCAAAATGTCTGTGCAGGAAGGGTGCTTAGAAAGAACGGGGGAACGGAAAGGAAAAGATGAAACTGAAAGTCGCCGTGATAGCCGGTACGCCGGTGGATACACAGATGGGTGTACAATATCTGAATGACAGAAATGAACAGGCGCAGGAACAGATTGTCGAAACTTTCGATTATCCCGTTTCGGCATCCTGTGATGAACAGATTAAATTTCAGTACAGTGATTACCGGGAAAAGAGGGCACAGCTTGACCGGATATTCGATGATGCGAAAAGTAAGGGTGTGCAGGATTTTTTTATTTACTGTAATTCTCTTTCCGGCGCATTCGATTTCGACCGTTACAGCATAGAAAAACAGGTGAATATTTACACGCCCCTTAAGGTATATGCACATCTGGCAAACCGTTGCAGAAAAAGAATCGGTGTGATTGCTGCCAATAATCTGTCAGCATATAAGATTGAGCATACGATTATGCAGGAGAATCCGGATCTCTATGTGCTGGGAGCGGGAATGATGCAGGTGGTGAGTGCAGTGGAAGCAAAGCACTCTCCGAAGGAAATTGTGGAACAGTGCGGACTGATACAACTGTTGCGTTATTTTGAACAAAATCAGTGCGAGTGTCTGGTACTTGGCTGTACCCATTTTCCGTATTTTAAAGAAGAACTGAAAAGACATACCAGTCTGCAGATTGTAGATCCTGCGGATGAGATGTATGAGGAAATGATGAAAAATAATAATTTTTCCTGAAAAACATTTGACATATGTATCGGGAAGTGTTATTATACATAAGCATGTGAGTGCAAACAATCAAGCAGAGTATCCACTCTCACCTTACAGCGAGGGCTCGTAAGTGTTCATAGTTCGGTACCCAACAGGGGAAAGTACGTTTCGTACGTGCACGGATTGATGAGTGGATAGGAATGCTATTCACTTTTTTTATTATGGAGGGTACGACCATTAGCGAATTGATGATTAACGAACAGATCAGAGACAAAGAAGTACGTCTGATTGGGGAAGACGGCGAGCAGCTTGGCGTGATGTCAGCCAGAGAAGCACAGAAGCTTGCAGAGGAAGCAGGCCTTGATCTTGTAAAGATTGCTCCTACTGCGAAACCGCCCGTATGTAAAATTGTCGATTATGGAAAGTTCAAATACGAACAGACCAGAAAAGAAAAAGAAGCCAAGAAAAAGCAGAAAGTGATCGATGTAAAGGAAATCAGACTTTCCCCCAATATCGACACAAACGATCTGAATACCAAGGTCAATGCAGCCAGGAAATTCCTGACCAAGGGAGACAAGGTAAAGGTTACCTTACGGTTCAGAGGACGTGAGATGGCTCACATGAACAGCAGCAAGCATATTTTGGATGATTTTGCCGCAAGCCTTTCCGAAGTGGCAGTGGTGGAGAAAGCACCCAAGGTGGAAGGCAGAAGTATGACAATGTTTTTAACTGAGAAGCGTAGTTAAGCTTGTGAGGTTAAAATAGAGAGAAAGAATGAATGTTTAGGAGGAATTTGTTATGCCGAAAATGAAGACAAGCAGAGCAGCAGCGAAGCGTTTTAAAGTGACAGGAACAGGTAAATTAAAGAGAAGCAAAGCTTATAAGCGCCATATCTTAACCAAGAAATCTACCAAGAGAAAACGTAATCTGAGACAGGCTGCTATGACTGATGCAACCAATGTTAAGAATATGAAGAAGATTTTACCCTATTTATAATTGGTAAGGAGGAGAATGAGACATGGCAAGAATTAAAGGCGGCTTAAATGCCAAGAAAAAACACAATAGAGTATTAAAACTTGCAAAAGGTTACAGAGGAGCAAGAAGCAATCAGTACAGAGTAGCAAAGCAGTCCGTTATGCGTGCACTGACCAGCTCCTATGCAGGCAGAAAGGAAAGAAAGCGCCAGTTCAGACAGCTTTGGATCGCACGTATCAATGCTGCAGCAAGAATCAACGGTCTTTCCTACAGCAAGTTTATGTACGGCTTAAAATTAGCAGGCGTAGATATGAACAGAAAGATGCTTGCTGAGATGGCAGTCAATGATGCAGAGGGCTTTAAGACTCTGGCAGACTTAGCAAAGAGCAAGATTGCATAAGACAAATGATAAAGGATACCGGGAAACCATTACCGAGCTGATTCGGGAATGGTTTCTTTTTGGTATATATTTTCTTAAGAAAAATTTTCTTTATTAAATGTATAGAGTGTAGTATAATGACATGATAAGAAAGAACAGAACGGAGGAGTTTTATGAGTTTAGTACCTTATGTCATAGAGCAGACAGGACGGGGAGAAAGATCTTATGATATTTATTCCCGCCTTTTGAAAGAAAGAATTATTTTCCTCGGAGAGGAAGTCAATGAAACCACGGCAAGCCTTGTGGTGGCACAGCTTTTGTTCCTGGAAGCAGAAGATCCGGAAAAGGATATCAACCTTTATATTAACAGCCCCGGCGGTTCCGTTACCGCAGGTATGGCAATCTATGATACCATGCAGTATATTAAATGTGATGTTTCCACCATCTGCATCGGTATGGCAGCCAGCATGGGTGCATTCCTTTTGGCCGGTGGCGCACATGGCAAGAGAATGGCGCTTCCCAATGCAGAAATCATGATTCATCAGCCCCTTGGCGGTGCACAGGGACAGGCTACCGAAATCGAAATTGCAGCAAAGCATATTTTACAGACCAAGGAAAGGTTAAACAGGATTCTGGCAGACAATACCGGAAAGCCTTATGACGTCATTGCGGAAGACACTGAGAGAGATAACTGGAAGACAGCACAGGAAGCAATGGAATATGGTCTGATTGATAAGGTGATTACTTCCCATGTGGCGGAAGAAAAATAACCCGAAAATATAATAGAAAGAGTAGAGTATAGAAATTATGGCAGGAAAAAATTCCGGCAATGATGTAAGATGTTCTTTTTGCAATAAATCCCAGGATCAGGTGAAAAAGATGATCGCAGGTCCCGCAGGCGTCTATATCTGTGACGAATGTATCGAGATCTGCAGTGATATATTGGAGGAAGAATTTGATCAGGACGTGGATGAAGCGGAAGATGCCACTCCTGACTTCAAGCTGTTAAAGCCCAAGGAAATCAAGCAGTTTCTGGATGACTATGTCATTGGGCAGGAGACCGCAAAGAAGGTATTATCCGTAGCGGTTTACAATCACTACAAACGGGTAACAGCCAGAAAAGAACCGGATGATGTGGAATTGCAGAAGAGCAATATTATCATGATCGGACCGACCGGTTCCGGTAAGACCTATCTGGCACAGACGTTAGCCAAGATCATCAATGTTCCCTTTGCCATTGCAGATGCGACCACGCTTACGGAAGCTGGTTATGTGGGCGAGGATGTGGAGAATATCCTTCTGAAGCTGATACAGGCGGCTGATTATGATGTGGACCGTGCGCAGTACGGCATCATTTATATTGATGAAATTGATAAGATTACCAAGAAGAGTGAGAATGTTTCCATTACCCGTGATGTATCCGGTGAAGGTGTACAGCAGGCCCTGTTAAAGATTATCGAAGGGACTGTGGCAAGTGTGCCTCCTCAGGGCGGCAGAAAGCATCCCCATCAGGAACTGATCCAGATTGACACCTCCAATATTCTCTTTATCTGCGGGGGAGCCTTTGACGGTCTTGACAAGATCGTGGAGACCAGATTAAACCGCAAGACAATCGGCTTTAATGCAGAGATTTCTGAAAAATCCGGTATGGAAATCGGTGAAATCTTAGGAGAAGTGACACCGCAGGATCTGATGAAGTTTGGCCTGATTCCCGAGTTTATCGGACGTGTGCCTATTAATGTTTCACTGGAGGGTCTGGATGAAGATGCCCTGATCAAGATTCTGACTGAGCCGAAGAATGCTTTGATCAAGCAGTACCGGAGACTGTTTGAAATGGATCATGTGAAGCTGACCTTTGAGGATGATGCGGTTACGGCAATTGCCAAACTGGCACTGGAAAGAAAGACCGGAGCAAGAGGTCTTCGTTCTATCATGGAGAATACCATGATGGATGTTATGTACCGTATTCCCTCCGATGAAACAATCGAAAGTGTAGTGATTACAGAAGGTGCCGTTAAGGGAGAAAGCGAGCCGTTAGTCATTCATAAAGAGGCAGCATTAAAGAAGGCAAGATAGTCAAAACGCCGCACCGATAAAAGTGCGGCGTTTTCTGTAACAAATAAGTAAAAAGGCAGGAAGAAAATGATCATAAAAAATGTCAGTCTGGAAACTGTCTGCGGTATTACCAGTAAACTGCCGGATAATCCGTATCCTGAAGTGGCCTTTGCGGGGAAAAGCAATGTAGGAAAATCTTCCCTGATCAATGCACTGATGAACAGGAAATCACTGGCAAGGACGAGCTCCCAGCCGGGTAAGACGCAGACCATTAATTTTTATAATATTAACGATGCGGTATACTTCGTGGATCTGCCGGGGTATGGGTATGCAAATGCAAGTGAAGAAGTAAAAGCAAAATGGGGTAAAATGATAGAGAATTACCTGCATCGCTCGAAGAAACTGAAGGCGGTCTTTTTGCTGATTGATATCAGACATGCACCGGGAAAGAACGACTGTGTCATGTATGACTGGATCTTACGACAGGGTTTTCAGCCTGTCATCATTGCCACGAAGCTTGACAAGATTAAAAGAAGCCAGACAGATAAGCAGGTAAAACTGATCCGGGATACCTTAAAGGCACAGAAAGATACCGTTATAATTCCTTTTTCAGCAGAAACAAAGCAGGGAAGGGATGAGATTTACGAGGTGATAGAGCAGTTTATCACAGAGGAGAGGGAATGAGCACTTCCGCAAAAAAATATCTGAAAGCAGTCATAAATCTGATCATAGCAGCAATTATTGTAATATTGGCAGTGTTGCTGCTTCCGAGGGTTCTGGCGTTTTTTATGCCATTTGTCATTGGCTGGATCATAGCCTGGATTGCAGCTCCCCTGGTCAGCTTTTTTGAAAAGAAACTGAAAATACGAAGAAAAGCCGGCAGTGCCGTGGTCATTGTAGTGGTAATAGGACTGGTGGTATTGGCGGGGTATGCCATTTGTGCCAAACTCATCAGGGAAGGAATGAACTTTGTGGAAGATTTGCCTGAACTCTGGGCATCCATGCAGGGCGACCTTAGCAAAATCGGACAGAAATTCAGTGTACTGCTTCAAAGAATGCCTGCAGATATGCAGAATACCATACAGAATATCACACAGCAGATATCCGAGGTCGTGGCAGAAGCTGTCGGGAAGCTCAGCAGCCCGACCATTGCGGCAGTTGGAAATTTCGCAAAGCAGCTGCCGGCAGTTCTGATTGGTATTATCATGTGTCTGTTATCTGCTTATTTCTTTGTATCAGAGAGAGATGAACTGAAAGAATTTATGAGCAGGCATCTGCCGGAAAGCTTTACCGGACGGTATCTCTTGGTCAAAAAAAGTCTGCTTAAGGCGGTCGGAGGTTATTTTAAGGCACAGTTTAAAATTGAAATCTGGATTTATCTCATACTCTCGGCAGGCTTTTTTATTCTGCAGGTGAATTATGCCCTGTTAATTGCATTGGGAATTGCCTGTCTGGATTTCCTGCCGTTTTTCGGAACAGGTACGGTTATGGTACCCTGGGCAATCATAAAATTATTAAATGCGGAATATCCCATGACCATTGGCCTGCTGCTCCTCTGGGGCATAAGCCAGCTTGTCAGACAGATTATCCAGCCCAAGATTGTGGGCGATTCTGTAGGTATGCCGCCCATTCCCACGCTGTTGCTTCTTTACATCGGCTACAGGGGAGGCGGGGTATTTGGCATGATTATTGCGGTACCTGTGGGCATCATTCTTTGGACCATGTATGAAGAGGGACTTTTTGATACCACAAAGAACAGCATTCAGATTCTGGTAGCGGGATTAAACCGTTTCCGGAAGCTTACCCCGCAGGATACGGAAATCGTAACATCCTATGAGAAAGAGTGCGAAAGGGAAATCGAAAAGGAACTGGAAAAGGAACATGATGTCAAATGAAAAACTACAGGATGCTCTTACAGTATGAGGGTACCAGATATCAGGGCTGGCAGAAACAGGAAAGTACGGACAATACCATACAGGGGAAATTAGAGAAGCTGCTTTCTAAAATGTGCGGCGAAAAGATAGAAGTACAGGGAAGTGGCAGGACGGATGCCGGTGTGCATGCGCGGGGTCAGGTGGCAAATGCAAAAATGCGTACGGATATGACACCTGAGGAAATACGCAGCTATATGAACCGGTATCTGCCGGAGGATATCGGGGTACTTTCAGTGGAAGAGGTGGATGAGAGGTTTCACAGCAGACTGCTTGCGAAAGGAAAGACCTACTGTTATCAGGTGATTAACAGTGAGATTCCCCATGTGTTTGACAGACGGTATGCTTATGTGTATCCTGAAAAACTGAATTTAAAAGCTATGAAAAAGGCAGCTGCATACCTGTGCGGTGAACATGATTTTGCGGCATTTACATCCGCAAGAAAGAGTAAAAAATCCACAGTGAGAAACATAGAAGAAATCCGTATAGAAGAGGATGGGGACCTGCTTTGCTTTTACTTTTCCGGAAACGGATTCCTGTTCCATATGGTGCGTATCCTGATGGGAACCCTGCTCGAAGTGGGAGCAGGCAGAATGCAGCCTGAAGAGGTAAAACATATTCTTGCTTCAGGAAAAAGGGAAAACGCCGGCCCGCTTGTACCGGCACAGGGACTTACATTAATTGAGGTAAGGTATTCATGATAAAAAGAAAATATATGAAATGGCTTTTTGTGCTGTATCTTTTGATTCTGCTGAAAGTCATTGTGTTTAAATATCCGCCGGCACAGTTACGCGCAATTGCGGATACCTGGAGCCGGGATGTTTTTTTAGAGGGATTGTCCGGAGCCAATTTTACTTTGTTCCGTACCATAAAAATGTATATCCGGCACTGGGATATGCGGGGGATCAACAGTTTTGGCAATCTGATCGGCAATGTGGTGGCATTTATTCCGTTGGGATATTTTCTGCCGAGACTGTTTCAGCCTATGCGAAATGTCTTTGCCTGTCTTTTTGCGTCGCTGCTGTTTATTCTTGGCATAGAGCTGTTTCAGTTAGTCAGCGCCTTTGGCGTATTTGATGTGGATGATATTCTGTTAAACGGACTGGGTGCTCTCGTTGGGTTTGGGATATTTCATATAACGTATAAGCTTTGGAAAAGAAAAGGAAGTATAAAATTGCGATAGTTACCCGTTCATATTCACATGGACGGGTAATTATTTAAAAAATTTGCAGTAAAAGTCCCACCTGTGGGATATTACTGATGTGACAACAGGGTAAAGGTTGAAACCATGGATAGACAACAGGTTACAAGAATCATTGAAGCTTATGGCGCCACCCTGTATAAGATTGCGTTGATCCGGGTGAAAAACGTAGAAGATGCAGAAGATGTGGTGCAGGAAGTGTTCTGCCAGTACATGAAATACCATAAAGAGTTTGAAAGCGAGGAGCATGAAAAGGCCTGGTTTATTAAAGTTACCCTAAATGCATGTAAAAAAATCTATCGGACAGCCTGGTATAAGCACAGGGGAGAACTGCCCGAGGAGGAATTCTTAAAAATAGAAACAGATAATGGCAAACCGGAAAAGGAATATCTGAAACAGGAGGAAAGCAGAAGGCTGATGCAGGCTGTTTTCTCACTACCGGCAAAATACAGGGATGTGATACATCTTTTTTATTATGAAGAAATGTCAGTGAGAGAGATTGCCGCGATTCTAAACAGACAGGAGTCCACTGTGACCAGTCAGCTTACAAGAGCCAGAAATATCCTGAAAAAGAACTTAGGGGAGGATTATCAGTTTGAAGAGCTTTAAACAACGGTATCGGGAAACTTTGGATACCATACAGACACCACAATTTAATCCGGAAAAAATGGAACGGGCAGACAGGCGGTATCATCGGGCACTGATGCGGCAGAGACTTACGATTGCGGCATCGGCAGCAGTCTTGTTTCTGGTATGCACGGCAGGCGTACAGGCAGCGAAGCACTACGGAAAGAGCTTTATCTTTGCCGATGAAAACGGTTTCTACACGGCAGATGAAAAGACAGCGCTGAATTGGAGAGAGACTGAGGGCATAGATACGGCGAATGCGCAGGATGAGGGAGCGGATGCAACAGCATTTTGCGGGTATCTGCCCGGGGAAGCAGCAGGTGAAGCGGCAGGAGAATCCGCTTTGGAAGCATCAGAAGATATTCCCGAGTTTTCCCTTGCTAACGGCGAGGAACTTGAAAGTAAGGAGTATCATTCGCTTGCGGATGTGCAAAAAGCAGGTTTTACCATTACTTTGCCGGATTTTTCTTTGTTGGGAGACCGTATTTCGCGGGAAGACTATTATACACTGGACGATTCCTATGTAATGGTCATGATAGAGACAGACGGCAGGAATTTTTACATGGACCAGTCTTATTACGGCAATTCGGAGGCGCACAGTTCCAGTATTGTTTATTCTGACGGTCTTTGCAACAAGCGGAATTATGTTTCAAAAGACGGTTATCTTTTTATCATAGCGGATTCCGTAGCGGAGGACGGCAGCGTGACACAGATTCATGCGGCAATTTCCGTCGGGGACTATGAACTGATCATTGACATGAGCGGATATGGTGAAGAAGAGGTCTTTGCCATACTGGACAGCATGGATTTGGCGGTTTATGAACCCTGATGCGTTCAGGAATACGAAAGAAGAAAGACAGTGCATAAAAAATGCACAGACAGGAGGAAATATGAATTATATTCTGATATATAACAATAACACGGGCATACTTGGCAGCCTGAAACCACTCTTGTCCATGGAAGGTTTTTTGACAGAAGAAGTAAAGAGTTTTGCGGAAATGAAATTACAGATCCGTACGGAAAATGTCAAGCTTTTAATTACGGATATCATGCTGGAGGACAGGGATGGTATGGAAGCAATCAGACAGATACGGACTTTCAGTGATATTCCCGTCATTGTATTATCCCAAAATGACAATGAATGGACGAAGATAGAAGCACTGAATGCGGGAGCGGATGATTATGTGGTATACCCCTGCAATCCGCTGGAGCTGGCAGCAAGGGCAAAATCACAGATCAGAAGATATACACAGTTGTCCAATATGTCAGAGAATCTAAGACATATTTACCGTGTGGACGGACTGATGATTGACGATATGACCAGAAAAGTCTATGTGGACGGCAGAGAGGTAAAACTGACGCCGATAGAATATAAAATCTTAAAGCTTCTGGTTCTGGAGAGAGGTAAGGTGCTGTCTGTAGAAGAGATTTATGAATCCATCTGGCACTTAAAAGCAGTGGGAGCAGACAATACCATTGCCGTGCATATCAGGCACATTCGTGAAAAGATTGAAGACAATCCCAAGGAACCCAGATATCTCAAAGTAGTATGGGGAACCGGTTATAAGGTGGGATAACCTGCCTTAGCGAAAAGTGATCTCACCGGTGGAGGCGTCCATGCTGTCAATGATGGCCAGGGATTCCAGGTGAATGCCCTTATCGCGGATCATTTTACCACCCTGCTGGAAGCCTTTTTCAATGGCAATACCCACACCCTCCAAAGTAGCACCGGCTTCATTGATCAGATCGATAAGCCCCATTACGGCGCAGCCGTTTGCAAGGAAGTCGTCTATGATCAGAACATGATCTTCAGGTGAGAGGAATTTTTTGGATACGATAATATCATAAACCCGTTTATGGGTAAAAGATTCTACTTTGGAGGTATAGAGATCACCATCAATGTTTACGCTCTGTGATTTTTTGGCAAATACCACGGGAACGTGAAAACTCTGTGCCACAATGCAGGCGATACCGATGCCGGAAGCTTCTATGGTGAGAATTTTGTTAATGGGCTGTCCGGCAAATAATCTTTTAAATTCCTTTCCCATTTCATCAAAAAGCGCCACATCCATCTGGTGGTTTAAAAAGCTGTCTACCTTAAGAACATTTCCTTCCTTTACAACGCCGTCTTTCCGAATACGATCTTCTAAAAGTTTCATTTTTAAAAACGCCGCCTCTTGCGGCACCTCCTTATGTAAAATGGATAAAATTCTTACCAGTATGGTAGCATATCTTGTAGAAAAATACCACAGAAAAATAGAAAGAGAAAAACAGTGTAGAAAAAATAAGAATTATATTTGCAAAAACAAAAATAACAGTATATAATAGCGAAGTAATTGTTAACAAATTGCATAAGCAAAATGGAGGAACATTATGAAGAGAATGAAGAAGGCACTTTGTCTTGTTCTTGCATGCATGATGACAGTGATGCTTGCAGCATGCGGTAACAAAGACACAAACAATGGCGAAAGTTCAGCTAACATCAAAATCGGTGTGATTCTTGTAGGTGATGAAACCGAAGGATACACCAAAGCGCATATGGACGGCATTAAGGAAGCTGCCAAGGAACTTGGTATTGCAGATAACCAGATTATCTGGAAGTACA
>JBJFCA010000077.1:0-4263 GCA_051888725.1 Lachnospiraceae bacterium | reverse complement strand
AAAAAAGGGGAAAACAGCGAATTTTGCCCCGGTGGAAAAAGCTAATCCTGGCCAGAATAGAAGAAAACGGGGCAAAAAAGGGAAAACCAGCGAATTTTGCCCCGGTGGAGGAAGCTAAGTCTAGCCAAGATAGGTGAAAACGGGGCAAAAAAGGGAAAACCAGCGAATTTTGCCCCGGTGGAGAAAGCTAATCCTGGCCAAGATAGGTGAAAACGGGGCAAAAAAGGGAAAACCAGCGAATTTTGCCCCAGTGAGAGAAGTACCCCACGCAGTTGAGTTGGTAAATCAACACAGGGATGAAGCAGGAGGAAAGAATGCAGGACGAAATCAGAATAGAGGAACTGGAGATTTATGCATATCATGGGGTATATCCGGAGGAAAACGAAAAGGGACAGCCATTTTTTATCAATGCCACACTTTTTTCAGACCTTAGGAAAGCAGGACAGACAGATGACTTAGAGGCATCCACAAACTATGGAGAAGTGTGTCTGTTTCTGAAAGAATACCTGACCAGCCATACTTATCATCTGATTGAGGCGGCTGCGGAGCAGACGGCAAAGGCTTTATTATTGCGGTTTCCGCTGGTGAAAGCGCTTGATTTGGAATTAAGGAAACCCAAGGCTCCGATTCCACTGCCCTTTGGCAGCGTTTCGGTAAAGATTCATAGAGGATGGACGACTTGTTTTCTGGCTGTGGGTTCCAATCTGGGCGAGAGCAGGAAAATCATCCGGGATGCGTTACGCAAACTTTCAGAGGATGAGAACATTCGTGTGTTGAAAGAAAGCAGCCTGATTGTGACCAAACCATACGGAGGGGTTGAACAGCCGGATTTTTTAAACGGAGCACTGAAAATTGAGACGTTATATACGCCGACGGAGCTGCTGAAAAAGTTACATGAAGTAGAAAAGGAAGCCGGCAGGGAAAGAACCGTACATTGGGGGCCCAGGACACTGGATCTGGATATTCTGTTTTACGGTAAGGAAGTCTATGAGGACGAGGAGCTTGTGATTCCCCATGTGGACATGCAGAACAGGGATTTTGTGCTGCGTCCCATGGCAGAAATAGCCCCCAATTTCAGGCATCCTGTTCTGCATAAGACCATGTCGGAGCTTTTGTCAGGGCTTTTGACAAAATAGAACATCTGCGAAGGAGAAAAGTACCTGCGAAAGAAAATCATCTGCCCAGGAGGCGGAGGTAAATGGGCAAGGTTCTTTGGAAGAGCGTCTGAGCGAAAAATGCCGGACGCTTCTTTTGTTTAACGCTTTACAGTACAACAGAATGATGATATGATAAATATATCTGTATTTTGAAATTGGGAGGAGAAAAAATGATTTGGTCAAAGGAAGAAACGCTGCCAAGAAAAGAGATCGAAGAAATCCAGCTGGCACGTTTGAAACAGACGGTACAAAATGTTTGGGAGAAGGTCCCGGCATACCGGAAGAAGATGGAGGAAGCGGGTGTCAGACCTGAGCATATTCAAAGCCTGAAAGATCTTTCCAAGCTGCCTTTTGTGACGAAACAGGATCTTCGGGACAATTATCCGTTTGGACTTTTTGCAGTGGATAAAGAGGAACTGGTGCGTATTCATGCATCCAGCGGCACCACGGGCAAGCCCACTGTAGTAGGGTATACCAGAAGAGACCTAAAGATGTGGACGGAATGCGTATCCCGTATTGCCGTAATGGGTGGTGCAAGCAAAAAGGATGTGGCACAGATCTGTTTTGGCTATGGTATGTTTACCGGTGCGTTGGGATTACACTACGGACTTGAAAATATCGGTGCCACCATGGTACCCTCATCTACCGGTAATTCCGAAAAGCAGATCATGTATATGAAAGATTTCGGTACCACGCTTTTAGTTGCCACGCCGTCTTATGCGTTAAGACTCGCTGAGGTTGCCATGTCCATGGGCGTGGATCCCGTTAAGGATCTGAATCTTAGAATCGGTCTTGTGGGAAGTGAACTTCTGACGGAAGCCATGCGTACGGAAATGCATAAGCTCTGGGGCGATCAGATGTTAGTTACATCCAACTATGGCATGAGTGAACTGATGGGACCCGGTGTATCCGGAGAATGTGAATATATGGACGGCATGCATATCAATGAGGACTATTTTATTCCGGAAATCATTGACCCCAAAACCGGAGAGGTGCTGCCTCCCGGAGAGAAGGGTGAGCTTGTCGTAACCTGCATTTATAAAGAAGGACTTCCTTTAATCCGTTACAGGACAAAGGATGTAACCAGGCTGATTTATGAACCCTGCAAATGCGGACGTACGACCTGCCGTATGGAAAATCTGGACGGCAGAACAGATGACATGTTAAAGATCCGCGGTGTCAATGTTTTCCCCAGCCAGATTGAAGAGGTGATTCTGGGCGTAGAGGAAATCGGCCCTCATTATGAGATTATACTGACCAGGGACAACCATACGGACAGAATGGAGATCCGCGTGGAACTTTTGAAAGCGACGGATTCCTTTAAGGAACTGGAAGCAATCGAGAAAAAGATAAAGTCAAGACTCCGTATTGTATTGGGACTGGATGCCAAGATCAGTCTGGAATCGCCCAACACCCTGCAGCGTTTTGAAGGAAAAGCCAAAAGAGTAAAGGATCTCAGAAAGGAAGTATAGTCGTGTCAGAGAAGAAAATTATGTTGGGCAACGAGGCAATTGCCAGAGGTGCCTATGAAGCAGGCGTTAAGGTTTCCGCAGCTTATCCGGGTACGCCCAGTACGGAAATCAGTGAAAATATTGTCAAGTATCCTGAAATTTACGCAGAGTGGTCTCCCAATGAAAAAGTTGCCATGGAAGTGGCAATCGGTGCATCCATCAGCGGTGTACGAGCCATTGCCTCCATGAAGCATGTAGGGGTGAATGTGGCAAGTGACCCCTTGTATACCATCTCCTATGCAGGCGTAAACGGCGGACTTGTGCTGGTGGCTGCGGATGACCCCGGTCTTTACAGCTCCCAGAACGAGCAGGATTCGAGAGCAGTGGCAAGGGCTGCCATCGTGCCCGTGTTAGAGCCTTCAGACAGTGAAGAGGCAAAGGAATTTACAAAGCTGGCATTTGAACTCAGCGAAAAATATGATACCCCGGTGATGGTGCGGACCACCACGAGACTTTCCCATTCCCAGGGGCCGGTGGAGCTTTGTGAGCGGAAAGAGGTACCGGATAAGCCGTATACCCGCAATCCGGCAAAGTTTGTCATGATGCCCGGCAATGCCAAGGGACGTCATGTATATGTGGAAGAAAGAATGAAAAAAATGGCGGAGGATGGCTGCAGCTTTTCCATTAACCGTGCGGAATACCGGGATACCTCCATCGGATTTATCACCAGTGGCATCCCCTACCAGTATGTAAGGGAAGCGTGTCCCGAAGCCTCCGTGTTAAAGCTTGGTATGGTACATCCGCTGCCGAGGAAGCTGATTGAAGAGTTTGCATCCAGGGTGGATAAGCTCTACATATTTGAGGAACTCGAGCCCGTCATTGAGGAACAGGTGAAATCCTGGGGCATTAAAGCGGTTGGCAAAGAGATTTTTACCATTCAGGGAGAATACAGTGCTAACCTTTTGCGTAAGGCATTAAAACCGCAGGAATATACGGCAGAGACACCGGCACAGGTACCTGCAAGACCGCCCATTTTATGTCCCGGCTGTCCCCACAGAAGCGTATTTTCTGTGTTAAATAAGTTAAAAATTCATGCAGCGGGAGACATCGGCTGCTACACGCTGGGAGCCGTGGCACCCTTGAATGTCATTGATACGACCGTGTGCATGGGCGCCAGCATTTCCACCCTGCATGGCATGGAAAAGGCAAAAGGAAAGGATTATATCAAGAACTGGGTTGCTGTAATCGGGGATTCCACCTTTATGCATACGGGTGTCAATTCCCTGATGAATATGGTATACAACCAGGGTACGGGCACGGTTATGATACTGGATAACTCCACCACCGGTATGACCGGTCATCAGGATCATGCCGCAACAGGCAAGACCTTAAAAGGAGAGATTGTCCCTGCCATCAGTATTTACCATCTTTGCAAATCCATGGGAATTGAGCACGTGGTCGAGGTCAATGCCTTTGACTTAAAGGAACTGGAAAGAGTGATAAAGGAGGAAGTGGCAAGAGACGCGGTTTCCGTTATTATTACCAAATCTCCCTGTGTACTGCTGAAGGGAAATGTATTCCCCAATGTGTGCAAACCGGTTCCCGAAAAATGTAAGAAGTGCGGTGCCTGCTTACGTCCCGGCTGTCCGGCACTT
>JBJFCA010000076.1:0-4268 GCA_051888725.1 Lachnospiraceae bacterium | reverse complement strand
CCTGCATGAAATCCGCTATCTTTCCTCCGAAGATAAATATTCTGTGATCCATACAAAAGACCGGAAGTATTTTGACAGTAACAGCCTGAATTTATTTGAAAAAATTCTGGAGCCATACGGATTTTACAGAATTCATCGGGGATATCTTGTCAATATGACATACCACAGAAGCATAGGTAAGGCAGAGATCGTGCTAAGCGATAACACTGTGCTTCCCATCAGCCGTCGAAAAAAGATGTCCTATCGTCAGGCAGTCTTGCAACAAATGAAAAAGGACATATTGTTATGAACCATTTACCGGAAATTATCTTATCAGTTATATTAAATACCTTCAGCGTGTTCAATGTTATTTTTATCATGCAGTTGTTTTTTGGATTGACACGATGTAAAAAGCGCACCTATCTGCTGATTGGGGCTGCTTTTCTGTGCCTGAATGCGGTTTTGGGTACCGTTTTCCGTAAATACGAATGGCTTGAGCTTTTGGTGATCTATGGCTATATGGTGTCCGTGACGGTTTTTCTGGCAAAAAAAGAGCGGCTCAAAACAGCCTTTTATACGATTCCTGCGATCCTTTTATATGTGCAGTGGTGTGCGGTAATCGGATTGCTTGATAAGCTTTGTCATTTGGAAAACTTCCGGGTTGTTTTAAACGGAACCCCAAGAACCCCGTTTTATCTGCTTTCGGACGGAATTTTGTTTGCAGCACTTTTAATTGCACTGTATAAAACGGGAAAACGGGGGCGGGACATCCGCATTACCTTCGGGGAGTCCCTGTTTCTTATTTTCTTCTGTATTTTTGAACCGGTTATAGAAAAGACGCTCAGTATGCTGGAGGATACGTTTCACAGTTATGCCTATTCGGTGGGCTGGGTTGCGTTCATCCTGATCCTGAATGCCGCAGTTTTCTATGGGATTTTTTACCGGAATAATGCAAGGTACTATAAACAACTGTCACAGAATTACAAACAGCAGTTTGATGATGAATATACCTATTTTAAGGATTATAAAAAGGAACAGAAAAATGTGGTGAAATTCCGCCATGACATGAACAACCATATGTTGCTCATCCAGTCTATGCTCGATAAGCAGGAGTATGAGAAGGCCAAAGAGTATTTTCACACCCTGACGGGAGAATACGGTATTGCCGGGCACAAGTATTTAACCGGAAATGAAATCGTGGATATGCTTGTCAATATGAAGGCCGGAATAATGGAGGAGGAAGAGATTGCTTTTCACTGCAATGGCGGTCTGCAGGCTTTGTCATTTATGAAAGATGTGGATGTCTGTACCTTATTTTCCAATCTGATTGACAATGCCATAGAAGCCTGTCTGTTGTGTGAAAAGGACCGCTTTCTGTCAATCCGGACAGCTCAAAAAGGTGACATGTTTGTCATCACCGTGTCAAACCGGATGACAGGCACTGTTTCCATGAAGGATGGCATCCTGCAATCTACAAAAAAGACCGGCACCCATGGAATTGGAACGCAGAATGCTTTTGAAATGATAAAAAAGTACCGGGGAGAATATGAAACACATGCGGAAAATGATGTTTTTTCTATTCAGATGGTATTTACAAACTAAAATGCATGGAATATAATCAGTGGTAAAGAAATGAAAGGGTAAGTGTGAAAGATTTGATTATTAGATAGTTTCCTAACCAAAGTAACAGTTGTTTTGCAGGAAAGCATGTGCTTTCCCTGATTTTGTGCGGAGATTATCTAATATCAGATTGCCTTTTTACATAGGGACAGCCACGGGAATAGTGTGGCTTAAGAAGGATAATCTCTCTTTAGAAACAGGAGGGATTTTTTTATGTCAGAAAAGCAGTTATTGTGTGCGGAAAATATCAAGGTTTCCTATGGTGAGCAGGAGGTCTTAAACTTTGAAAAGTTTCAGCTTTATGAGGGTGACAGGGTAGGACTCGTAGGCGCAAACGGTGCGGGGAAAACCACACTTCTTAAGGTGCTTTGCGGCCAGCTTGAGCCTGAGCGGGGAACGGTAAAAATGAATTGTGATCCCTTTTATTTTAAGCAATTTGATGAGGACTGGGATTCTTTTGAACTGGACGGAAAAGAAATCAGTACCATGGGCGTCAAAGAGCAGATATGGCAGGAAAAGGTGAGCGGAGGGGAAAATACAAGAATCCGGTTAGCATGCATGTTTGGCAGTAATAAGGCAGTGGCGTTTTTAGATGAACCCACCACAAACCTTGACGTAAAGGGAAGAACTCTTTTGACGGAAAAGATGGCTCATATGACAACGTTTGTGGTGGTGAGTCATGACCGGGCGCTTATGAATACGGTATGCAATAAAATTGTGGAAATATCCGAAGGAAAGCTGACGGAATATACCGGTAATTATGATGACTACAGGCACCTGAAAGAGGAAATAGTGAAAAGACAGTGGACGGAGTATGAAAAATACACTGCTGAGAAGAAAAGACTGACGCAGGTTTATTACGATAAAAAGTCCCAGGCAAAGAATATGACTAAAAAGCCGAGGAATATGTCTTACAGCGAATATAAGATGCGGAATTTAGTAGGCAGACATGTGCCTGCGGACCGTGCTCTGCAGATGGAAAAAAGTGCAGCCAATGTACTGAAACGAATAGAGCATATGGAGGTAAAGAATAAACCCAGGGAGCTTCCGGCAATGAAACCGGATTTCAGGCTTACCTGTCCGCCTGAAAATCCGATTGTCATCCGTGGGGAGCACATTACGTTTGGATATGACGAAAAGCTTTTGTATGAAGACGCCTCATTTATCATTCCCAACAGAAGCAAAGTGGCCATTCTGGGGGATAACGGCGCCGGTAAAAGTACTTTGTTAAATATGATGATTGAAAGAAACCAGGTGTCAGTGGTACCGGCAGCAAAGATCGGATACATCAGCCAGAACATGTCCGAAATCGACCTTACGAAGACAGTTCTTCAAAATGCAAGGGAAGTCAGCATTCAAAAGGAAGAGATTATGAGGACAATTCTGGCGAGACTTCTTTTGACAGACAGGGATATGAAAAAAAAGGCCGGTGAACTTTCGGGAGGCGAGCGGAGGAAACTTGCGTTTGCCATGCTCTTTGTTTCCGATGTCAACCTGATTGTGTTGGATGAGCCCACCAACTACATGGATCTGCCTTCCATAGAGGCACTGGAAAGTCTTTTGGCGGAATATGAGGGAACTCTTGTATTTGTGTCCCATGATATGGAATTTGTGGATCATATCGCAACAGAAAAACTTTTGGTGGCTGATGGCAAGATTATAAAATTACCGTTGCCATTTTCAACAGAAATGCTATAATAAAGACAGAAAGGAAGGGTGAGGTATGAATATTTCATTTTCAAATCAGAATTATTCCTATTTATTTCAGAATCTGAATAGCAATTCAACCGGTAGTACCAATTTAAACTTCCTGTCAGATTACATGAGTATCAAGAACGGAAGCTATGGAAAGCTTCTGAAGGCATATTACAGTCCGGAGCGCAGCAAGGAGGTTGCTTCTCTGGCAAACGGAAAGGTGACGAATGAATCTTCAGAAGATACCCAAAAGCTTGCGGAGGTACAAAAAACTACAGATAATCTGAAGGATTCCGCCGATGCACTGCTTGTGACAGGTGCTAAGGGCACATTCCGGGAAGAGAAGATGACGGACGAGGATTATAAGGCAGTGGAAAGCTTTGTGAACGATTTTAATTCAGTAGTTTCCGCAGCCGGTGGGATAGACAGTAAGTCCATTCAGCAGAGGGCGTCCAGTATGGTTTATGCAACGGCGGCAAACAGCAAGCTGCTTTCCAAGGTGGGTATTACCATGAAGGAGGACAACACCTTAAGTCTTAATAAGGACAGCTTTATGAACGCAGATGTCAATACGGCAAAATCCCTGTTCCAGGGAAACGGCTCCTACGCATATCAGGTATCGGCACAGGCTTCCCTGATCAATTTTGCGGCAGACAGTGAGGCTGCGAAAGCAAATACATATACGGCAAGCGGCAGATATGGGAATAATTACAATATGGGTAACCTGTTTAGTGCTTATTTTTAGTGCAGAAGCTGATTCGCATGCTATGTAAGTAAAACGGCTCAGAGGAGGGTATAACGCCCTCCTCTTTTTTTATCCGTTTCATGTTGTGGTATAATTTGTTTTAGGTTTTCTTTCTCTCCTTGACCTGATGAGGGGCGAAAGAATGGAAGAGGTTGATCATATGATAAAAGCTGCGGTAAAAAGCGAAGCAAGGATATTAGCTGAGTTAGCCATCCAAATGTGGAATGAT
>JBJFCA010000075.1:0-4290 GCA_051888725.1 Lachnospiraceae bacterium | reverse complement strand
ATTCTGGTAAAGTAAGGTTTTAAATTCGTTAACCTGGGTTTTATAACCGACGGTATTCACATTGGCAAGGTTATTCGCAATATTATCAACATTTGTCTGCTGGGCAATCATACCGGTTGCCGCTGTCCATAAACTGCGTACCATACACTCACTCCTTCCACATTATTACAGCTTGCCGATATCCTTCACGGCAATCTCCAGCGAACTGTCATATGTCTGCAGGATCTTCTGGTTGCTTTCATACTGTCTGGTAATACTGATCATATTCACCATTTCCGAAACCACCTGTACATTGGCCATCTCCAGATAGCCGGACTGTACTTCTGCTCTGGATGCTATGGTTCTGGCACCCTCTGCAGGTTCAAAATAAGTCTCCCCGTATCGGGAAAGGTAATCATAATTTTCAAAATCCGTTATCTGAATCTGTGCAATTTCCCTGCCATCCTGTGTAATGGTACCATCAGTGAGAATTGCGGCATCCTTCAGAGGATCTAACTGAATTCTTTTATTTGCGGTATCCAGCAGGTAATCCCCGTCATTGGTAACCAGATAGCCGTCTTTATTCAGTGTAAAGTTTCCGGCTCTGGTGTATTTTGTGGAAGTTTCTCCGGCCTTATTGGTAAATTCAATTGCAAAAAAACCACTGTCTGTAAGAGCCAGATCATAAGTATTGCCGGTTACACGGAAAGAGCCCTGGCTGTAATCCGTATAGTTCTCACCTATTTTGACGCCCGGTGTATTGGCTCCGATATGTTCCCTGCGGGCAAGTCCCACGGAACTGTCCTTTAACTTGTAGGCAAGTACGGAATCAAAAGACTGGCTGGTGGAGCCTTCTTTTTTAAAGCCGACAGTAGATGCATTGGCCAGATTATTGGTCATGATATCCATGCGGTTCTGCTCGTTCAGCATGCCGGTATATGCGGTGTATAAACCTTTTAACATGGCTTTCCTCCCTTGTGTCCGGCATCCGTACCCGGGCCGGTATTTAATCTTCTTTATAACCTGCCAGGAATTCCACATATCTGCCGGTGCCGATTGCAACGGCTGTCATGGGATCCTCTGCTGTCATAGTGTTGATTCCGGTTTTTGCAGCAACCAGGTCTTCCAGTCCGCGCAGAAGGCTGCCGCCTCCTGTCAGGACAATACCTCTGTCCGCAATATCCGCTGCCAGTTCAGGCGGCGTCTTTTCCAATACACTGTGAATGGTTTCCACGATCTGTGCCGTCGTCTCCTTCAGTGCTTCCTCGGTTTCCTCGGAAGAAACCCTGACGGTCTTGGGAAGACCTGTTACCAGGTTACGTCCTCTCACATCCATGTAATCCACTTCGGGTCTGTGATATGCGGAACCGATCTTTATCTTCAAATCTTCTGCCGTTCTTTCACCGATCAGCAGATTATGCTTCTTACGCATGTAACGTACGATTGCTTCATCAAAGTCATCTCCCGCAATCTTGATGGAGGCGCTGACCACCGTGCCGCCAAGGGAAATGACTGCAATATCGGAAGTACCGCCGCCGATATCCACGATCATATTGCCGCAGGGCTTGGAAATGTCAATACCTGCACCGATTGCAGCAGCAATCGGCTCTTCGATAATGAATACCTCTCGTGCGCCTGCCTGATAGGTAGCATCCTCTACCGCTTTCTTCTCCACTTCCGTAACACCGCTGGGTACACATACCGCAATACGGGGTTTCCGGAAGGTTCTTCTTCCCAATGCTTTCTGGATAAAATACTTCATCATTTTCTCGGTAACGGTGTAATCTGAAATTACACCCTGACGAAGAGGTCTTACCGCAATGATATTTCCGGGTGTTCTGCCCAGCATCAGCCTTGCATCTTCTCCGATGGCTTTTATCTTATTTGTATCTCTGTCAAAAGCAACAACTGAGGGCTCCTTTAATACAACGCCCTTTCCTCTGATGTATACCAAAATACTTGCTGTTCCTAAGTCAATTCCGATATCTGTGTACTGCATTGATCTGTACCCCTTTCATGGTCCTTAAAACAAAAAGAGCCTGATTCGCTCATTGTGTCCAATTTCAAAGCATATGAAGATATTATAACCTAATTTGCACCATTTTCATAGGGGGTAAATAAAAATTTAAAAAATAGACGCAGAAAACAAAGCAAGTGGTTCCTTCCTTTCTTCCCTGCGTCCATGCACTTAATATGTTAATCGGCTGAATCCGGCCAAAACTTTAGAGCATCTTTTTAATATATTTGCCGGTATAAGAAACCGGATTCTCCGCTACCTGTTCGGGAGTGCCCTCAGCAATTACGGTTCCGCCGCCTTCACCGCCTTCCGGACCAATATCAATAATGTAGTCCGCAGTCTTGATCACATCCAGATTGTGTTCAATTACGACCACCGTGTTACCACTGTCCGTCAGCTTCGTAAGAATCTCCACGAGCTTCTGCACATCCGCAAAATGCAGTCCTGTTGTAGGCTCGTCCAGAATATAAATCGTTTTGCCCGTACTTCTTTTGCTCAACTCCGTAGCAAGCTTGATACGCTGTGCTTCCCCTCCCGAAAGCTCCGTGGAGGGCTGTCCTAATTTGATATAGGAAAGTCCCACATCATTCAGCGTTTCAATCTTACGCCGAATGGAAGGCACGTGTTCAAAAAACGGCAACGCCTCTTCCACCGTCATGTCCAGCACATCATAAATACTCTTGCCTTTATATTTCACATCCAGCGTTTCCCTGTTATAACGCTTTCCGCCGCAGACTTCACATGGTACATACACATCCGGCAGGAAATGCATTTCGATCTTGATAATACCGTCACCGCTGCAGGCTTCACACCGTCCGCCCTTTACGTTAAAGCTGAATCTGCCTTTGCCGTAGCCCTTGGCTTTTGCATCTGCCGTAGCCGCAAACAGATCCCTGATCTGATCAAATACACCTGTATACGTGGCAGGATTAGACCGTGGTGTCCTGCCGATGGGCGACTGGTCAATGGCAATTACTTTATCTAACTGTTCGACTCCCCGGATTCCTTTATGTTTTCCCGGGATCGTACGTGCTCTGTTCAGTTTCTTGGCCAGATACTTGTACAGAATCTCATTCACAAGGGAACTTTTACCGGAACCGGAGACACCGGTTACCACAGTCATCACGCCCAATGGGAAATTCACATCTATATTTTTCAGATTGTTCTCCCGGGCACCTTCCACGGTGAGCCAGCCGGCAGGCTTTTTGCGTACCTTAGGGACGGGAATTTTCAAAGCACCGCTTAAATACTGCCCCGTGATGGATTCCGGCACCCTCATGATCTCTTCCGCGGTGCCGCAGGCAACCACTTTTCCACCATGGGAACCGGCTCCGGGTCCGATATCCACAATATAATCCGCTTCCCGCATGGTATCTTCATCATGCTCTACCACAATCAGGGTATTGCCAAGATCCCTGAGATTTTTCAGTGCTGCCAGCAGCTTATCATTGTCTCTCTGGTGCAGACCGATGCTGGGCTCATCCAGTATATAACATACACCCACCAGGCCGGAACCGATCTGGGTCGCCAGACGGATACGCTGTGCTTCCCCGCCGGACAGTGTGCCGGTAGCACGGGATAAGGACAGATAACCCAGCCCTACATTAACAAGGAATCCCACCCTTGCTCTGATCTCTTTTAAGATCTGACCGCCGATGAGCTCCTGGTTTCTGGTCAGTGTCATCTGATTTAAAAACTCCTGCAGTTTCACAATGGACAACGATGTGACCTCGTGAATATTTTTTCCGCAGACAGTAACTGCCAGTGCCTCTTTCTTTAAGCGCATTCCCCCACAGAGTTTACATGGTGTGAACTGCATAAAGCTTTCGTACTCCTGCTTCATGATCTCAGAGGAGGTTTCACGGTATTTTCTCTCCACGTTTTTGATCAGACCCTCAAAAGCTACAGGATAGACGCCCTTTCCTCTCTGGCCTTCATAATAAACATCCACTTTCTTACCGTCCGTGCCATACAGAATCACATTTTTGATTTCTTCCGGATACTGTTCAAAAGGAGTATCCAGTGAAAAGTGGTATTCCCGGCAGAGTGCCTGCAGGATGGCATTGGTAAAACTGCCCTTGTCCGCACAGGACTGCCAGCCGGTCACAGCAATTGCTCCCTGATTGATGGAAAGTTCCTTTTCGGGAATCATCAGATCCACATCAAATTCCATCTTGTAACCAAGTCCAAAGCAGTCAGGGCAGGCACCAAAAGGATTGTTGAAGGAAAAACTTCTGGGTTCAATTTCACCGATGCTGATCCCGCAGTCCGGACAGAAAAACCTCTGCCTGAAA
>JBJFCA010000074.1:0-4292 GCA_051888725.1 Lachnospiraceae bacterium | reverse complement strand
TTCCGCCATTTCGTTGAGATAATCTTCCTCAACTTCTCCCCGCTGTGGCTGATAATCATACTCAAATGAAACACCATTTACCTCCGCATAAAAGAATTGATTATCCGTTACGGAATTTCCAAGCACATAGGTTTCTTCCTCAGTCCCCCATTCATCAACTTTGATACACTCCTGTCCATCAATCGTGATTCTCTCAGCCGCCTGTGCTGCTAGCTCTTTCTCCTGCTCGATATACCGTCTTGTCTGGTTGATAAATCCATTTAATACAGCAGGGTGGGAATTCACAACCATATCCTCATTTTTCACCATGGCATAAGGCTCAATGGCTTTTGCCCACTCCTTATTCTCCGGAGAAAACCGTCCGTCCTGTCTTTTGTGCATGACAGAATTGGCAAGCACATAGCTTACCCGTTCAGAGCCATATTCCTGAATGACTCCCTCCGCTGTATCCTTTGGCAGACGATACCCGTCAAACTTTTCAGCAATTGCCTTTTCAATGGCATTCTTACAGGCTACCTTGGTTTCATGCTCCATCTTTGCCTGTGCCTGCTCCAAAGCCTTTTGCTCCTGCTCCACTCTGTACTGATCATAGGATTCTTTACCTTCCTGAGATAAATACTTATCTTCTTCAATGAGCTTACGAATACGTTTCTCCACAACCTTCCAAGACAAAAGCACTTCCGCGTATGGTTTTCCGATATTTCCCTTTTGCAGTTTTATGCCTTTTGCATCGTGATCCTCATAGCTGTGGTCAGCCCCGGCAAGTGCATGGGTGCTGCCGCCTGTTCCATATTCATTCTTTAAGAAATTAGCTGCTTCTTTGCTGTCATGCCCTTCCTTAAAATAATCATAAATACGGAAAGACCCATGTGAAAAACCGCTACCCCTGCCAAGTCTGTGGTCAATCTCATCCTGCGTGATAAAATCCTCGTGCTTAATTTCCACATGTTCAGCCACCGGAAATGTCAGCTTGTCTACCAGAAGATTGTCGAGTTCGGCACGAAGTTCCTCTTTGGGCATAACAGAACGGAAACGCAGACTTTTTTCTCCGATTTCAAGCTGATGCAGGGCATGATCCATGTGTGCAGCTATCCTCTCCACCTCTTCCGGTGTAGAAAGAAGTTCCACCAGTCTTGCATGGGCATCCGGGTAATTGCCTGCCTTTAATTCCAATTCTTCCGGCATTTCTCCCATACCGTCACGGAAAAAGAAAAATAAATGGTTTGCAATCCTGCCACGCTCTACCTCATCCACAAGATAAGCTTCATTTGCACCCATATATGTGCCATTCTCTACCTGCCTGCGGATATTCTGCTCAATTTCTTTCCATTCCATCGTAAGTATGGGTTGTTCCGTTGCTGATGTACCATATCCAACACTCATACCGCTTTCATCAAACCATACGGCTATCTGCTTTCCGTCAAACTCAAAACCTTTTCCGGTGGTTCCATACTCTTTTTTCAGAAAAGCAGTCATTTCCTCCGGTGTCTTTCTCTGCTGGTACTTGGCATAAATACGCTTGCGGCTGTCATCCCTGCCTCCGCCGCTTCGTAAAATATCATCAATCTGTTTCTCCGGCAGTACAAAGCCTGTCGGCATAACACTTTTTTCTTCTGCCTGCTTCATGGCAATGTTGCCGACCTGCTCCGAAAACAGGGTAAAAAGATCAAGCTGTTTGAACATTCCGTCTGTATCAATCTGCTCTGCCACTTCCCCCGGAAGTAAATAGACACCATCCTCGATATAAGAATTGACCCAGTATCTTGCATCTTCCCATGACAGCCTGCTCTCTGCTTCACGGGTCAGATAATTGCCTTTCCACATGGTAAGACCGTCCTCATCGGCACGATACCCGGCTCTCACATCCTCTATATACAGCTCTGTAAATTCCTCCATACGGAAAGAATTTTTCAGATACTCCGTCTGTAAAACCGCATCCTGCTCTGACTGGAAATATCCCGCAATCTCCGGTCTTTTATGGATAAGGTAATTATCAAAACATAAAATTCCCTTTTGAAGCTCTGTGAAATCTTCGGTTTTATCCGAAAAAGAACCGGATAATGAATTGCTGTCACTATCCGGCTCCTGCATGGTAATATTAGATTGTTCCTCACTGCTTAAATGTAGATCAGTTCTGTCAGCACGATTTCCTCCGCTGAGTGTCTGATGTTGTTCATCTTCGCTACCCAGCTCATCTGATTGGCTGCTTTCAGTTCCTCGTTCACTCCCTCCGACTTCGCCATCTGTCCGGTCAGAAGTTCCATTCTCTGCTCTGCCTGCTCCTGTACCTGCAGACAATGTGCTTTCAGCTCCCCTGTCAGTATCATTCCCTGATAAATCCCTCTCCTGTGCTCCTTCAGAAAGTTCTTCCTCATCAATCCGTACTTGGTCAGTGCCTTCTCCGGCTCCTCGTTCGCTGTCAGGTTCGGAATCAGATAATCCCCGTTCTTTTCGTATGTCAGTTTCATTGGCAATGCCCTCCATTTCTGTATGATTTTCAGTTTCCTTTGGTTTTTCTATTGCTGTTTCACTTTCATGCTTTAAAGCATTATAGTCTGCTTCTGGTGCATTTGCAAGTCCTTTTTCAACATTTTCTTCACGGCTTCCAATATGCTCCCCAGCCGCTTTTTCTCTTGCCTTATTTCGGGCAATCTGGAGTTCGTATGCCCCTATTGTCCTTCCAATTTCCATAAGCAGGGGCTTACACATTTCCGTAGTTGCATTTCCAATGACCGCTAATGACTTTGTATTATTAAATTCGTGGATATATTCAAAATTCATGTCATCTTTCCACAAATCCATATCGGCACCGCATCGGGATAGCAGGGTAAAACAAATACTGGAAGCCAGCGTTTCCCTCAACCTAATTCCAAGATTCAGTTCATCCAGATCATCAAGAAAACTTCCCTCTTTCACATAGTCAAGCTCCGGTAAAAGTTCCTCATAATAATCCTGTGCAATCCTGTCAGCTATCTCCATAATCCTCTCTTCAAAAGGCATATTTACATCGGTAACACCATAAGTCTTTTCAAGCTGTTCAAGCACAGGAGCCTTATGTTCCTCCCTAAGCTCCCACAGATAAGGATCACGCCCGATTCTCCTTGCCTTATGCACATCTGATACATCAAAGACATATTTTAATCTCGGACGTTCACTGTCCGTATCAATCAAGGCAATTCCCTTTGCTCCACGGTTGACCCAACAATTCATCTTTTCATTCCACGTTTCCAGCGAAGCACAGGCTGTTGCATCCGGTCTTTGGGCATATATTAACATCTGCTCGTTAAAGGGATATTTATACAGCCTTGCAGCCGTGGTCAGAAATCTGGTCCATTCATTTTCGTTTTTTACAATATCTGCCGCTGTCATTTCTGCCAGTGCAGATATATAATGATATTTTCCTGCCATAGATACTCCTTTCGATTCATTTTGTCCTAATAGCAGAAAAGCAGCCCAAAGTGGCTGCCTTCCTGTGTTTTATGTATGAAGTGGCTAAATCACCGCTTCTTTCTTTTTATCTGCTGTCGGCTGTTTCCTGTCAGAATCCATCTTCATCACATCATTTTTCTTTTCTGCAAGTCTCTCTTTAAGTGAAGGACGTTCTTTCTTCTCATCACGCTTTTCCTCTTTCTGTTTTGCACGTTCCTCGGCACGGTCACTGCGAAACAGCTCATGTTCTTTTGCATCATATTCATACACATGATCCGAAAGACGTTCCTGTGGTGCTACCTGTGTCTGGTTCACTTCCTGCACCATCTGTTCAAGGTCTCTTAACTCCATTCCGGCATCTTTCGGGATAATCAGCATTTCATGTATAGATGAAGGCAGAACATAGAAGTCACCAACCTTGTCTGCTATTTCCTGTCTGGTATCATCATTTAATATAGCGGCAGCTCCATTTACCTTCGTGTCATTTGTCAGTACAAACATTGTATCAGGAACATCAGGTATCATCTGGGATGCCATTTCTCTTGCCTCTGATATATCCATATCATTATCCCTCGCAATGTCCCCTGCCATCATTTCTATAATGGTCTCGCTCATTCCCTTGAAACTGTATGGCTGCAAAACATCCATGTTCAAAAGAGCCTGTTCGTGCAAATCCTCAAGAGTAATCCCATACCTGTCCATCAGATTATCTGTAATCGTTATGGTTGCAGTGCCTTCCGCATTTTTGTCCATTAAAATCTGATACACAACCGCAAGATCTTCCACCTTGGTGTATGGTTTGTCCTCAAGGAACTGCCTGTTGGCTTCTTCATTGATGAGCTTGCACACAATCTTGTCTTTGA
>JBJFCA010000073.1:0-4334 GCA_051888725.1 Lachnospiraceae bacterium | reverse complement strand
AATACCTGATGCAGCATAAGTTCCCTTTTGCGGTCATTCATTTTACCATTGACACGGAGCTTGTGGATGTAAATGTACATCCTACCAAAATGGATGTCCGTTTTACAAACGGCAATGTACTCTATGATTTTATTTCTCTCTCCGTTGCGGATGCCCTTAAGAAACGTGAAATGATTCCCGAAGTCCTGCTTGCGGAAGAAAAGCCCGTAGTACCTTTGGAAAAAGAAAAGATACCGGAACCGTTTGAAACAAACCGGATGCTGCAATTAAAAATCACGGAAGAAGAACAGGAAGAAGTAAATAGCATTACGGAAACGCCGCAATATGTGGAAGAAGACGAAGTTTACCGGCCAGCACCGCCCACTCCCAAACAGCTAAATCTTTTTGAAGAAAAGATGATTTCCGAAACAAACAAGGATAAATTCAGGATACTGGGGCAGGTATTTGATACTTACTGGCTGATTGCCTTTTCCGACAAGCTTTTGATTGTGGATCAGCATGCGGCGCACGAAAAGGTGAAATATGAAAGACTGATGAAGCAGTACCGTGAAAAACAGATTGTTTCACAATCCTTAAATCCTCCTATTGTGGTCACATTGACTGCCAGAGAAGAGGAAACTTATCAAAAATACAGCAACGTATTTGCAGACCTTGGATTTGAAATTGAAGATTTCGGCGGCAGGGAATATGCTCTAAGAGGTGTGCCCCAGGATCTTTATGGACAGGATGAAAGAGGACTTTTCCTGGCAGTACTCGACGAGATGGCAGACGGGCCTCTTAACAAAGAGTTTTCGGTTGTGGAAGAAAAGCTTGCTTCCATGGCCTGTAAGTCTGCGGTAAAAGGCAATCATTCTTTTTCCTTTGCGGAAATGGAAGCTCTTTTGAATGAGCTGTTTACGCTGGATAATCCATACAACTGTCCTCACGGAAGACCCACCATCATCTCCATGAGTAAATATGAACTGGAAAAGAAATTCAAACGTATTATCTAAAGAAAGGTTTTATCTTGTATGAAAAAGCCGTTAATTATATTGACCGGCCCTACAGCTGTAGGAAAAACCAGACTTTCCCTCTTGCTTGCCAAAAGTATCAACGGAGAAATCATATCTGCAGACTCAATGCAGGTATACCGTTATATGGATATCGTCTCTGCCAAAATCAAAAAGGAGGACATGCAGGGTATTCCCCATTATCTGATTGATGTACTTTCCCCCTTAGAGGATTTTAATGTGGTAACGTTTCAACGGATGTGCAAAGAATGCATGGAAGACATTTATAACAGAGGTAAGATTCCGATTCTTACCGGCGGTACCGGTTTTTATATCCAGTCTGTTCTGTATGATATTGATTTTACGGAAAATAAGGAGGACTCTTGTTTTCGATTAGAATTAGAAAATCTGGCCAAAACGAAAGGTGCCTCGTATCTGCATGAAATGCTTCGCAAAGTAGATCCCGTATCTGCCGAAGAAATTCATGCCAATAATGTGAAAAGAGTCATTCGTGCGCTGGAATACCATGAACAGACCGGTGAAACGATTTCCCTTCATAATGAGACCCAGCGCCGGAAAGAAAGTGCTTACCGGTCATGCTACTTTGTACTCAATGATGAGCGGGATAAGCTGTATGAACGTATCAATCAGAGAGTAGATGAAATGCTTGCAGAAGGGCTTGTGGAAGAAGTCGAAAAGCTTGCCGGTATGGGATGTACACGGGACATGGTGTCCATGCAGGGACTGGGATACAAAGAAATCTTAAGTTATCTTGCCGGGGATATCACTTTGGAAGAAGCCACGGAACGGATTAAAAGAGACACCAGACATTTTGCAAAAAGGCAGATTACCTGGTTTAAGCGGGAAAAGGATGTCATATGGGTCAATAAACCGGATTTTTCCTATGATGATACAGCAATCTTAACATTTATGCATGAAAAATTATCCGAGAACGGAATTACTATATAAAAAGGAGCAGAAATACTCATATGAATGACCAATTACATGAAATGTACAAAGAAATGGGAATCTCTGACGAAGTATGTCAGTTTACGGAATGTATTCTGAAAGATTTAACCGAACGTTTTGCAAAGATTGACGAAACGGCAGAATTTAACCAGTTAAAAGTCCTGAAAGCCATGCAGATGCATCAGGTAAGCGAAGCCTGTCTGTTAGGTACCACAGGATATGGGTATAACGATCTGGGAAGAGATACGCTTGAGGAAGTCTATGCTTCCGTTTTTCATACGGAAAGTGCGCTGGTACGTCCTCAGATCACCTGCGGAACCCACGCTCTCGCACTTGCCCTGATGAGTAACCTGCGCCCCGGAGATGAACTGCTTTCGCCGGTAGGAAAGCCCTACGATACGCTGGAAGAGGTGATCGGTATCCGTCCTTCCTGCGGCTCCTTAAAAGAATACGGTATCAGTTACCGGCAGGTCGATCTGCTTCCGGACGGAAGCTTTGATTTTGAAAAGATTAAAGAAGCCGTCAACGAAAAAACGAAACTGGTGACCATCCAGCGTTCCAAAGGATATCAGACCAGACCGACTTTATCCGTGAAAAGAATCGGTGAGCTGATTGCATTTATCAAAAGCTTAAAGCCGGATGTGATCTGTATGGTGGACAACTGTTATGGGGAATTTGTGGAAGAGACAGAACCCAGTGATGCAGGTGCAGATATGGTGGTCGGTTCTTTGATTAAAAATCCGGGCGGTGGTCTGGCACCTATTGGCGGTTATATTGCAGGCAAGAAGAAATGTGTGGAAAATGCCGCCTACAGACTGACCTCCCCGGGGCTTGGTAAGGAAGTCGGCGCTTCACTTGGTATCTTAAGTTCCTTCTACCAGGGACTGTTTCTGGCCCCTACGGTGACTGCCGGTGCACTTAAGGGTGCAATATTTGCAGCAAATGTTTACGAAAAATTAGGCTACCATGTGGTGCCGGACAGCAAAGAAAGCAGGCATGACATTATTCAGGCAGTAGAATTTGGCTCACCTGAGGCTGTGATTGCGTTCTGCCAGGGTATTCAGGCGGCAGCTCCCATAGACAGTCATGTAACACCTGAGCCTTGGGATATGCCCGGATATGATGCCAAAGTGATAATGGCTGCCGGTGCTTTTGTTTCCGGATCCTCCATAGAGCTTTCTGCGGATGGCCCGATTAAGCCTCCTTACGCTGTTTATTTCCAGGGTGGACTTACCTGGCAGCATGCAAAATTCGGCATCATGAAATCTCTTCAGACAATGCTTGACAAGGGGATTTTGTCGAAACTTTTTCTGTAAATTTTATATACAGGCAATATGAATTGTGTTAAAATATATTCCATATGTTATGAAACATGAGGAGAAATTTCGCCCCTGTGGGCGGGAAGGGTACGGAGAACGATTTGAAAAAAGTAAACTGGGTATTTTTGATAGTAGTTCTGATCGGTTTTGTTCTGGGTGGCTTTATCGGCACCTATTTTTCCAATACCTTTTTGAACTACGGTCGTACATTTGGATTAAGCAGTCCGCTTGTACTGGATCTTGGTTTTATTGTTTTAACTTTTGGTCTGCAGATTCAGATCAGTATAGCCAGTGTAATCGGTGTGATTATTGCTTTGGTCATTTATCGATTTATCCGATAGTTTTTTTAGTTCATGCAGGATTCGGGAAGGAAAACGGAGGATGTATGAACAAAGAACCATTAATACCTGACAAACTGCGCCCTTATGAAAAATTTATACGGTATGGGGTGGAGAATCTGACGGAAAGTGAACTCCTTGCCGTCATTTTACGGTGCGGTACTAAGAATATGAATGCAGAGACACTTTCCGCGCATATTCTTTCCCTTGCTTCAGGCGGAAGAAACAGTCTGATCGGACTGCATCATATCAGCCTGGAACAGTTACTTGCCATTAAAGGCATCGGCAGGGTAAAAGCCATACAGATAAAATGTGTCATGGAGTTCTGCCGGCGTGTAGCATCTGCAAATGCTTATGAGAATCTGACTTTTAGCAGATCGGATACCGTTGCCTCCTATTATATGGAGAGCATGCGGCACAGATCCCGGGAATGCGTCATTCTCATCTGTCTGGATGCCAAAGGGCATCTCTTAAAAGAAATGGAATTATCCAAAGGAACCGTAAAGGCGTCCCTGCTTTCCCCAAGGGATGTTTTTCTGGAAGCTTTGAAAGCAGAAGCTGTACATATTCTTCTGATGCACAATCATCCCAGCGGAGATCCCACACCAAGCAGGGCGGATCTTGCAATCACAAAAACAATTGCTGAATTTGGTGAAAAACTTGATATTCCGCTCATAGACCACATCATAATTGGAGATAACAAGTATGGAGACAAGAAA
>JBJFCA010000072.1:0-4336 GCA_051888725.1 Lachnospiraceae bacterium | reverse complement strand
GTAGTGGTTCTTGCTTTTTCAATACTGTCCATCAGATTAGAATAGGACTTTTCTCCAAAGCCTTCCATGGAAGTGATTTCCTCTTTATAATCCGATAAATGAAACAAATCCGCATATTCATGAATAAATCCCATACTGATAAACTTTTCCAGCGTCGCTTCGGATAAACCGTCTATATTAAGGGCATCCCTGCTGACAAAGAGGGTAAAGGATTTGATTTTCTTGGCAGCACATGCCGGATTAGTGCAATAAAGGGTTTTCGTATCATTGACATTCTGGATCTTCGTTTCGCCGCCGCATACCGGACAGACAGCCGGTATCTGTAAGCTGCCGCTTTTCGTCAGATTCTCCGCAATCTGCGGAATGATCATATTCGCTTTGTAAACGGTGATACGGTCCCCGATTCCCAGCTTCAGTTCCTCCACGATACTCACATTGTGAACAGAAGCCCTGCTTACCGTTGTACCTTCCAGCTCCACCGGTTCAAAAATTGCAACCGGATTAATGAGTCCGGTTCTGCTGGCGCTCCATTCCACTTCCGTAAGTGTTGTCTCCCGGATTTCATCCGCCCACTTAAAGGCAATGGCATCCCTTGGAAATTTTGCCGTCCTGCCGAGAGATTTCCCGTAAGCAATGTCTTCATACGTAAGAACCAGTCCGTCTGAGGGCACATCATAAGTTGCAATCTTCTTTTCAAATTCTGCAATGGCAGCAAGAATGGTATCCGGTGTCACCATCTTTCTTTCCACTACCGCAAATCCCTGTTTTTCCAGAAAACGAAACTGTTCTTCCCTGGAATTATGAAAATCCATATCCTGGGCACTGACCAGGCTGAAGGCATAGAAACGCACATTCCGTTTGGCTGTCACTTCATTGTTTAACTGTCTTACCGAACCACTGCAGAGATTTCGGGGATTCTTGTACTTGGCTTCCGCTTCCGGAATTTCCTCATTGATTTTCTCGAAATCCGAATAGGTAATCACTGCTTCGCCTCTTAAGATCAATTCTCCTTTATAGGCAATGGTAAGCGGAATATTCTTGAAAGTACGGGCATTGTTGGTGATCACCTCACCCACTTCCCCGTTTCCTCTGGTAACAGCTTTCGCAAGTGCGCCGTCACGATACGTGAGTACTACGGTAAGTCCGTCTAACTTCCAGCTTAATATGGCAGCCTTTCCCTGCAGCCAGTCCTTTAATTCCTCTCTGCTCTTGGTCTTTCCGAGAGAAAGCATGGGCGTTTCGTGACGTTCCTTGGGAAGCTCGTCCACTGACTCATATCCTACATTTGCCGTCGGGCTTCCTGTCAGTATGACACCGGTTTCTTTTTCAAGATTCTCCAGTTCATCATAAAGTCTGTCGTATTCAAAATTGCTCATAATCTCCCGGTTTTCAGCATAATACGCCCTGGATGCCTCATTCAGGAGCCCTACCAGCTCCTGCATCCTTGTCATTTTGTCAGACTCCATTTTCGCAGACTCCTTTATTTGTCTTTAATCCACATGCTTTATATAATTCAGACATTTCTATGTCCGTCAGTTCCCTGTATTCACCGGGTTTTAAGGAATTCAGTGTGATATTCATGACTCTGATTCTTTTTAATGCCTTTACTTCGTATCCGAAAGTCCTGCACATTCTTCTGATCTGTCTGTTGATGCCCTGTGTCAGGATAATCTGAAAAGTATTTTTTCCCGTCTGTTTGATTTTACAGGGTCTTGTGGTGATGTCCAGTTCTTTTAACTAAACGCCGTCACGCATTTTGTTTAAGAATTCTTCCGTGATCTCTTTATCCACTCTGACCCGGTATTCCTTCTCATGCCCATGGGAGCCCTTCATCATTGCCTGAATCAGATCTCCGTCATTACTTAACAGTAAAAGGCCTTCTGAGTCCTTATCCAGTCTTCCCGCATAGGTGACACGGATCGGATATTGGATCATATCCATAATCAGTTTATCCGCATGCGGATCCTTTTCACTGCACACCACACCTACCGGCTTAAAAAAAGCAAGCACCACCTTCTCCTTAAGTGATTTTACCGCTTTTCCCTTAACACTTACCCGGTCATTTTCTCCTACTTCCTGTCCCAGAACCGCAGTTTGTCCGTTTATGGTAACAAGCCCCAAGCTTAAGAGCCGGTCTGCCTCCCGCCTGGAACAGATGCCGTTTGCAGATAAATATTTGTTAATCCTTACTGTTCTCTTCTCGTCCATTCCTTTATTATAACAGAGCTGTCATCAAAATACCACAAAAAGAAAAACAGGTAATGGAAAATCATCTTCCAATTACCTGTTTTGCCAATTGCTTTATTTCTTGCTTTATTTATTACGGTATCCCTTACTCAGTTCTAAGTGCCACCACAGGATCTTTCTTAGCTGCACTGCGGGAAGGAATAATACCGGCAATCAGTGTTAAAAGTACACTGATCAGAATCAACACACCGGCCACAACAGGCGGCAGGTAGGCACTCAGGTCATTGATACCTGTCAGGTTATGCAAAATCGCATTGATTGGAATACACAACAGGTAAGTAATCAGAACGCCCATGGCGCCGGATATGAAACCGATGATGACCGTTTCTGCCGTAAACATGTTGGATACATTTTTCTTGGAAGCACCAATCGCACGCAGGATACCGATTTCCTTGGTTCTCTCCTGTACGGAAATCAGGGTAATGACACCCACCATGATAGAAGATACAATCAAAGATACCGCAACGAACGCAATCAGTACGTAAGTAATCGCATTGATGATCGTGGTCACGGAAGACATCATGAGTCCCACATAATCCGTATAATGGATTTCCTGCAGGTCATCCACCGTCTCATTATAGGCGGTAATGGCAGCCTCAATCACATCCTTATCCTCAAATGTCGTAGCGTACAGATTAATGGAAGCCGGTGAATCCAGATCTACCTGTCCGAGTTTCAACATGTTTTCTTCATAACTGCTGTCAGAAAACAGCAAAACTTCTTCATAGTAGACAGCACACTGTTCCTCCGTATACTGCTCCATTTCCGCATCCAGCATAGCCGCAAGCTGCTGTGGCGTTGTGGTCTGTAATTGTTCCATGACAGAAGCCGCATACTGGGCTCTCACCTGCTGTTCCACCGCATTGGAAAATAACTCCCGCAGTTCTTCGTCATCCATGTCATTGATATAATCCTGCAGGGTTTCGGTATCCACTGCCATCTGTTCCTGCATTGCCTGAATCAGGGACGCAATCATATCGTCCCGTGTCACACCTGCCATTGTTTCTGACACAGACTGTTCTACCATTTCATCGGGAGCAATACATTTAATCTGCACATAAGCACTGGCTTTTCCGTTTTCATCCAGATCTTTAATGTACTCCTGAAACTGCTTGGCTTTGACAGAATCATCTATTTTTCCGTCGGTATCCTTAAAAGGCAGACCTGTAAAGATATCCGTATCCTCAGACTCTTTCTGTGCTTTCAATGCCTCCGAGTCCTGTGCATGTTCAATAATGTATTCCGTCAGTTTGCTGGTATAACCGATCGCGCCGTTTCCGGATGCTCCCAGCGCATTTTCATCCGGCTTTACAATACCCACTACATGAAGAGTCAGGGCATTGTCATACAGATATTTTAAACCTGCATCCGTATCTCTCAGATCCTTATAGGTACCGGTGACTTCATCATAAGTATAACAGTCTGAAGAAAGTATGGTTCTGAAGTCCATATTGCAGATATCTTCATAACTCCATTTTTCCTCCGGATAATCCACTTCCGTTTTATCTGTCAGTGCCTCAAAAATGGCATCGATATCCTCTTTGGATTTTAATCCCAGCGCATACAGTGTCAGATCATCCAGTTCATTGTTCTCATCCACGAACAGCACAATTTCATCATAACGTGTGGGCCAGTTACCATATATAAGATCATACTGTTCTTCCAGCACCGGATTGATCAGCTTTCCGTTGTCTCCCGGAATCAGTTCCTTCCATAATCTGGATGCGGATTCCATCATGGACATACCTGACATGGGGCTTTGCTCTGCAAAGTTCATCAGAGATGAAACGTCAGCCCCCATATATTCCATTAAAAGCTGCTGCATCAGCTCCTGGGTATCGGAATGAATAATATTACCGTCTACATTCTTGGTATAAATAAGCAAATCCGTGTTATAGGTATACTGTATACCACTGATTGCCGTATACAGGCTGCTGTTTTCATCCGCACGTTCTTTTTCAATGTATTCCTTAAAAGATTTCAGGTCATTTTCCTCTTCTTCCATGGAATTCAGGGCGTTTAACATATCATAAAACACTGCCTTGGGATACACCGCATCATTTTCATGTTCTTCCGTGGAATGAGCTTT
>JBJFCA010000071.1:0-4347 GCA_051888725.1 Lachnospiraceae bacterium | reverse complement strand
GTGCCTGCGGCTATAACTTTGTCGTACTGGACAATGACAACAAACACTCCGTTGACGTGGGATTAAAATATGTCAATAATGATGCCTGCTATCCTTCCCTTCTTGTTGTAGGCCAGATTATGCAGGCCCTGCAATCAGGCAAATACGATCTTGACCGTACTGCCATTATCATGAGCCAGACAGGCGGTGGCTGCCGTGCCACCAACTACATCGGCTTTATCCGTCGCGCTTTAAAGAAAGCCGGCATGGAACAGATTCCGGTCATTTCGTTAAACTTAGGCGGCATTGAATCCAACCCGGGATTCCATTTAAATGCCGACATGCTGATTCGTGCCGCATACGCTGCGACCTTCGGTGACATTTTCATGCGTTGTGTGTATCGAATGCGACCTTATGAACAGGTGGAAGGAAGCGTCGACGAAATCCATCAAAAATGGCTGAAGGTTACACAGGATTTTGTAACCGGGAAGCATCTTAGTCTGTTGCGTTTTAACAAAATCTGCCGCTCCATTATCAAAGATTTTGATGCCATACCTATCAAAGAGGATTTAAAGAAGCCGAAGGTCGGTATCGTCGGAGAAATCCTTGTGAAATTCTCCCCTGCCGGAAATAACCATCTGGTTGAGCTTTTGGAAGCGGAAGGTGCGGAGGCTGTTATGCCGGACTTAATGGATTTCATGCTTTACTGCTTCTACAATCAGATCTATAAAGCAGATGAACTGGGCATGAGCAAAAAGACTGCCCGCATTTCTTCCTTAGGTATCTGGGCAATTGAGCATCTGCGCGGTGCCGCTGCCAAAGAATTTGCAAAGAGCAGGCATTTTACCCCGCCTGCCCATATCCGGGATCTGGTAAAATATGCAGAACCCATCGTGTCCATCGGTAACCAGACCGGTGAAGGCTGGTTTCTGACCGGTGAAATGGTGGAACTCATTCACAGCGGCGTACCCAACATTGTCTGCTGTCAGCCTTTCGGCTGTCTGCCGAATCATGTGGTCGGAAAAGGTGTTATCAAGGAGCTTCGCCACCAATATCCGGAAAGCAATATTGTGGCCATTGACTTTGACCCGGGTGCCAGCGAAGTTAATCAGTTAAATCGTATTAAACTAATGCTGTCCACTGCAGTGAAAAATCTGAAATAACAATGCCTAATAAAACAAATAAATAGCACCCGTCATCGGGTGCTATTTTCATATCATTTTCTTTATATTCTTCTACTCTCCCAGTTTTTCCTTACAAGCCATCATTTCTTTGACCATACTCTCTGAAACGACCGGATACTTCGGGTCACAGTCCTCCAGTGTCTTTTTCACAATTTCAGAGAACAGATACCTTGCAAACCACTTCTGATCGGCAGGGATAATGTACCAGGGACATTCTTTTGTGCCGGTCTTTTCGATGACCTCTTCATAAATCTTATGATACTGATCCCAATACTCCCTTTCCTGTAAATCTCCTGTTGCAAATTTCCAGTTTCTGGCAGGATCCTCAATTCTCTTTAAGAAGCGGTTCTTCTGCTCCTCCAGCGAGACATTTAAGAATACTTTTACCATACGATATCCGTTTTCGTACAGATACTGCTCATAATCCCTGATCTGACGATATCTTTTCTTATAAAAATCGTCATGTCCGCAGGCGGTACATCTATCAGGCATCGCATAGCCATCCTCCATATGATGCACCTGTGTCACCAGCACATCTTCATAATGGGAACGGTTTAATACGGCAATCATTCCTCTCTCCGGCAGGGCGTTATTGACTCTCCATAAAAAATCATGGGCAAGCTCTTCCTTGGATGGCTGTTTAAAGCTGACCACATGCACTCCCTGCGGATTCACACCGCTGAATACATGCTTCACGGTACCATCCTTTCCTGCGGCATCCATTGCCTGCACCACAAAGATGACACCTTCTTTTGCATCCGCATAAAGCTTATCCTGCAGTGCGGCGATGGCAGTAATATTCTCGCCAAGTTTTTTTACATATTTTTCTTTCTCTTCTTTTTCGACGCCAAACCCATATGCATTCTGGGGAATCTTTTTTAAGTCCGGCTTTTCTCCGGTATAACGAAAGTTTTTCAGATCCATCCTTATTTCCTCCTGTTCCTGTTAGCAGTCTGCTTTGTCTTTTTGGTTGTATCGGGCTTTTTACGAACCCAGACACGGTTATCTCCTTCCCTGGTCATTTCCACCTCCGGAAATGAGGCTACCATACTGCTGAATTTTGAAAAATGGTAAACGCGACAGTCAAAATCCGGATATCTCTTCTGCAGAATATTGCCAAGCTCGCCTAAATTCATCCACTCTCCGTCTTCTGTCTGTTCGTCAATAATGCTCATAATAGTCTTGCATATGGTCTTTAAGCTGGTAATGGGTACAACCTTTTCAGCGGTTTCATCTTTTTGTGCATCTGTTTTTCCGGTCTCTTCGTGATTGCCTTCATATAACACATCCAGTGTCTTAAACTGCTCACAGGCTTTGATAAAAGGCATGGGTGTCTTGCTTTCTCCCATACCGATGACCATTTTGCCGTCTTCCCTGAGTCTGCGCGCCAGTGTGGTAAAATCACTGTCGGAAGTAGCAATGACAAATCCATCCACATGATTTCCGTACAGGATATCCATTGCATCAATAATCATCGCCGAATCCGAAGAATTCTTGCCAACCGTATAGCTGTACTGCTGGATGGGTGTGAGTGAATTCTGCAGCAGACACTCTTTCCAGGAATGTTTGGAATGATCCGTCCAATCCCCATAGATTCGTCTGATGCTGGCAGTGCCGTAATTCGCCGTTTCTGTCAGAATAATATCAATATATTTGGGTGATATATTGTCTGCATCAATTAAAACTGCAAACCGTTTGTCTTTTTCCATCTCCCGCTTCCTTCCCTTTTGCTGCTTTCGTTCATAAAATCCATGCCTTTTACTAACTTTTTTATAACACCTGCATTATTTTTCCCTGAATTTCGGCATCTCCGACAGATTGTAGGGGGTTACCTGGTATACATAGTAATCTAACCAGTTTGTGTACAGGATGTTGCTGTGGGACCTCCACTGCAGCAGCGGTCTTTCCTTAGGATCATCATTGGGATAATAATGATAAGGAATGTGAATGGGCAGATTTCTGCCAAGATCACGCAGATATTCATTATGCAGGGTATACCTGTCATACTCCGGATGCCCGTTTACAAAAATCTTCTTTCCGTTTTCTGCCATCGCTAAGAATACGCCTGCTTCGTCTGATTCGGCAAGGACTGTTATTTCTTTGCAGGCATGAATTGCCTCTGCCGGGGTCTCCGTATGTCTGCTGTGCGGTGCATAAAACACATCATCAAAGCCTCTGACCAAAGGAATCTTCCTGTTAGACACCTTATGGGCATATACACCAAAAAGCTTCTCGGGAAGCTGTCTTTTCTGAATTCCGTAATAATGATACATGGCTGCCTGCGCGCCCCAGCAGATATGCAGGGTAGAAGTCACGTTGTCCTGCGCCCAGTCCATGATGTCACAAACCTCCTGCCAGTAATCCACTTCCTCAAAGGAGATATCTTCTACCGGTGCCCCCGTGATGATCAGACCGTCAAATTTTCTGTCATAAATCTCATCAAAAGTCGTGTAAAATTTATTCAGGTGGTTAGCGGAAGTGTTTACCGAAACGTGGCTCTTTACGTTAAGAAAAGTAACGTCTACCTGAAGCGGTGTATTGGAAAGTGCCCGAAGCAGCTGTAATTCCGTATCCTGTTTTACCGGCATCAGGTTTAAAATACAAACCTGTAGAGGACGGATGTCCTGATGGAGAGCTCTGTTTTCATCCATCACAAAAATATTTTCATTTTCCAGAATTTCCTTTGCAGGCAATTCACTTTGTATCTTAATGGGCATTTCTAAAACTCCTTACATAGATAAATATTTCTGAAGAAACTCTTCTTCTGAAAGTATGGGAACCTGCAGTTCCTTTGCTTTTTTATTTTTAGAGGAAGCGGATGTCACATCATTATTAATCAGACACTCTGTCTTTGAGGTTACACTTCCCGTTACCTTTCCCCCACGTTTTTCAATTTCCTCTTTCAGGGCATTACGGTTCTCAAAATGATTAAGGGTTCCTGTTACCACAAAGGATAATCCAGCCAGATTCTGGCTTGCTCCGCTGTTTTCCGGCTTTTCTATATGCAGCTGCGGCAAAAGATTCTCAATCTGTCTAATATGCTCTGCATCCGACATATACCGGACGAATGCTCCTGCAATGACCTCCCCCACACCCTCAATGGCACTGAGTTCCTCTTCCTTTGCATTCTGCAATGCGGTAAGATCATAGTCAAAATGTCTGCAGAGCATTTTCGCATTTACCA